>CAZAIS010000101.1:0-7663 GCA_964485255.1 uncultured Acidimicrobiales bacterium
CGCGTGATGAGGCGGTACGACTATTCGAGGAGCGTGGCGAACCTTTCAAGGTCGAGTTGATCGAGGATATCGGCGACGACACGGTTACGCTCTACGAGCAGGGAGAGTTCGTGGACCTGTGCCGTGGCCCGCACCTGGTTTCAACGAAACGCCTGAAAGCCTTCAAGCTGCTTTCCATCGCTGGAGCCTACTGGCGGGGGGACGAAAACAGGGAGATGCTTCAGCGGATCTACGGAACCGCCTTCGACAGCAAGGCCGACCTGAAGGAACACCTGAGATTGCGGGAGGAGGCCGAGAAGCGGGATCACCGCAGGCTGGGCCCGGAGCTGGAGCTTTTTTCGATACGCGAGGAGATCGGACCGGGGCTTGTCGTTTATCACCCTAATGGTGCTGTCCTTCGCACTGTCATAGAGGATTTTCTGAAAGCGGAGCATGCAAGGCGCGGGTACGAGCTTGTCATCTCCCCTCACATAATGCGAAAGGATGTCTGGAAGACAAGCGGCCACCTCGACATGGAATATCCCATGTATTTTTTCGAGATGGAGGGGCAGGGGTACGGGATCAAGCCGATGAACTGTCCGGCCCATATCTACGTGTACAAATCCCGCACACGCGGCCACCACGAGCTCCCAATAAGGTACTTTGAGCTTGGGACCGTATACCGCCATGAGCGCTCCGGAGTCCTTCACGGTCTTCTGCGTGTACGCGGGTTCACCCAGGATGATGCGCACATATTCTGCACAATGGAACAGGGAGAGAAGGAGGTTGACGAGGCGCTTAAATTCGCCTTCGAGGCCCAGAGGACGTTCGGGTTCACCACGTTCAAGATAGCTCTCTCGACGCGTCCCGAGCATTCGGTGGGCACCGACTCGGACTGGGAGAAGGCGACTCAAATACTTAGAAAGGCGCTGGAGAGCCAGGACCTCGAATATTTCGTGGACGAAGGGGAAGGCGTTTTCTACGGCCCGAAGATCGACGTCAAGCTTCAGGACGCCCTGGGCCGCTACTGGCAGGGGCCGACGATACAGTTCGACTTCAACCTTCCCCGGCGGTTCGAGATGTCCTACGTCGGTGCCGACAACAGGGAGCATCCCCCGGTAATGATCCACCGTACGGTGCTGGGCAGCCTGGAGCGCTACATCGGCATCCTGATTGAGCATTACGCCGGGGCTTTTCCGACCTGGCTCGCTCCGGTGCAGGTGGAGGTGCTACCGATAGCGGACAGGCATGTGGAACGCTCCCGTGAAGTGGCCCGCATGATGTCGGAGCGGGGCATTCGAGTCAAGGTCAACGAGGAACGCGAGACAACAGGCAACAAGATCCGAAAAGCATGGCGCATGAAGGTGCCCTACATGGCAATCATCGGCGATGACGAGGTCGAGACAGGCAGGATAAGCATACGTTCGCTTGCCGGGCGTGACGAGCGCGGGTTAGACCTCGACCGGTTCCTGGACGAGCTTTCGCTCGAGATATCGAGCCGCATGGCGCTGGAGGCCTGAGCTTGGAAATCATGTACACCCCCTGGAGGTACGAATACGTGAGCACCGTCGACGAGCGCACCGGCTGTGTATTTTGCGAGAAAGCCGCCGAGGACAGGGACCGGGAGAACCTGATCGTACTCCGGGCCGACCGATGCATGGGCATTTTAAACCTGTTCCCCTATTCAACCGGCCACGCGATGGTTGCGCCGTACGAGCATACCGGCACTATCGAAGAGCTCGATATCGAGACTTTGTCCGAGATGATGGCGATCGCACAAAGGATCATGAGGGCGATCCGGGGTTCTTTCGGGAACGACGGGTTCAACGTTGGAATCAACATCTCCCGAATAGCCGGCGCCGGAATCACGGATCACGTGCACATGCACGTGGTACCCAGGTGGGCGGGGGACGCGAACTTCATGCCGGTGGTAAGCGAAACACGGGTGTTACCCATGAGCCTGGATCAGGTATGGGAGCGGCTCACCTCCGCGCTGGCCGAGGCCTAGGCTCCGGGCACTAAGACTCTTCCTTCTCCTTTTTCGCCCTCTCGATTATCTTCTGCGCGGTATGGTCGGGGACTTCCTCGTAGTGGGAGAACTCCATGGAGAAGACTCCGCGCCCGCCGGTGATGGAGCGAAGGTCGATCGAGTAACGGCGCATCTCCGCGAGGGGGACCTGGGCGCTGACAACCTGCATCTTGCCCTTGGGCTGCATACCCAGAATCCTCCCGCGCTTGGCGTTGAGGTCGCCGATCACGTCCCCCATGAACTGGTCCTGGACGGTCACCTCGACGTCTACTATCGGCTCCAGGAGTACCGGGTCGGCCTTGCCAACGCCTTCCTTCATCGCCTTTGCGGCGGCCAGCTTGAACGCCATCTCGGACGAGTCGACCGCGTGGAAGGAGCCGTCGTAGAGCGTGACTTTCATGTCAACGAGGGGGCACCCCGCGAGGAAGCCGTCCTTCATGGCCTGCACGACGCCCTTCTCCACGCCCGGGATATAGCCCCTGGGTATCGCGCCTCCCACTATCTTGTCCTCGAACTCGTAACCCTCACTGCGCTGGAGGGGCTCGATCCGCAGGAATACGTGGCCGTACTGTCCGTGGCCACCGGTCTGCTTCTTGTGCTTGCCTTCCGCCTCGACGCTCTTGCGAACGGTCTCCCTGTATGGGATGTGGGGGAGGTCGGTAACCACGTCAACCCCGAACTTGCGCCTCATCTTCTCGACGACGACGTCGATGTGGGTCTCGCCGGCCCCGGAGATTATCGTCTGGTTGATGTCGGTATCGCGCCGCACCGTGAGCATCGGGTCCTCTTCGCGGAGCCGGCCCAGCGCCGTTGACAGCTTGTCCTCGTCGCCCTTGGTCTTCGGAGCGACGGCAAGAGCCATTACCGGCGCGGGATAGTCTATTCGTGGAAGCAACATGGGCTTGTCCTTGTCGCAGAGGGTATCTCCGGTGAATGTCTCGGATAGCTTGGCGACCGCTCCCATTTCGCCCGCGCGTAACTGAGGAACCGCTTCCTGGTCCTTGCCGGTAACCCGGTAAATCTGGCCGATGCGCTCGCTCTTGCCGTGGGTTGAATTGAGCACGATCGAGTCCGCCTTGAACATACCGCTGAAGACGCGGAAATACGTCAGCTTCCCCACGTAAGGATCGGCCAGGGTCTTGAATACCAGCGAGCACATCGGCGCGTCGAGGGTGCGTGGTCTTGCAACCTCCTCGTCCTTTCCCGGGACCAGGCCGGTGACGTCATCCAGTTCTTCGGGAAGCGGGAGTACGCCGTCAACGAAATCAAGGAACTCCGGGATGCCTATACCCTTGGAGGCGGACCCGCACAGGACTGGGATGAGCGTGCCCTCGCGGACACCCTTCTTGAGGCCTCCGGCGATCTCAGCGGCCGAGAGCTCGCCTTCCTCGAGGTACTTCTCCGTCAGGGCGTCGTCCGTCTCCGCGACCGCCTCGATGAGCTTTTCCCGACCGTCTTTCAGTGCTTCGCCCAGTTCGTCCGGAACGGGGACTTCCCTGGATTCCCCCTGGCCCGCGGCCTCGAAGGCCTTGCCACTCATGAGGTCGAGGATTCCCTTGAAATCGTGCTCTTCGCCTATCGGGATCGTCAGGGCGACCACGTTTCCTCCAAGGGTAGCCGAGATGTCATCCATGGTTCTCTGGAAGCTCGCCCTTTCGCGGTCGAGTTTGCTTACGAATATGATCCTCGGGCTCCCCTCGGAACCGACCCTTCCCCACATGATCTCGGTCTGTACTTCAACCCCGTCAACGCCGGATACGACGAAACAAGCGGTATCGACCACCCTGACGGCTGAGATGGCGTCACCCACGAAGTCAGCATATCCGGGTGTATCGACGAAGGTCACGTGAGTATTCTTCCAGTCAACAGGTGCCAGGGCCGCGTTGATCGATATCTTACGCTTGATCTCTTCCTCGTCGAAGTCGGTGGCCGTGGTACCCTGTTCCACGTCACCCATTCGTGTAATCGCTCGCGAGGCGTAAAGCACTGACTCGGCAAGAGTAGTCTTGCCGGAACCTCCGTGCCCGAAGAGCCCGACGGTTTTCATCGCTTCGTACGCAGTCACGGTTGATCCCCCTGTAGGTAGTCGACAACGGTATGTAATTATAACGCAACGTATTTTCCAAGACGAACGGGTTGGACGCCTGCCAAACAGGCGTTCCTTGTTACGCCGGTGTTATTCGGGGAGAATTGTTTGCAGGCTCCCACACGGATCATAAGGCATGCGCCGTGACGCGCCGAGCACGAGCAGGCAGCGGTAGTGTGAGCCTGTAAGCGCGAATGCCGCAGGCCGGAGGCATCTGGAAATTGAAAAGAAGAAACTGTGGACCCGCTCCGGTGGAGGATGTCGAAACAGGATCGCCGGCCGCGCAAGCCGGCATCAGGCGAGGCGACAGGATATGGAGGATTAACGGTGAACCGCTCAGAGACGCCATAGACTTCTACATGGCCCTCTCGGAGAGCGATTCCGCGCTGCTGGAGGTCGGACGGGGCGGTGAGACTCTCCTGGTAAGAATGGACCTGGGCACCGGGCCTGTCGGCATAGTCCTGGGTGAACCGGTGTTCGGGCGGCTGGCGACCTGCGTCAACAACTGCATGTTCTGTTTCGTCGACCAGTTGCCCGAGGGCCTGCGTGAACCGCTCTACGTGAAGGACGCCGACTACCGGGTGAGCTTCCTGGGGGGGAACTTCATTACCCTCGCCAGCCTGGATCGCGGTGACATTAGGAGAATAGCCGGTGACCGGCTTTCGCCGCTCTACGTGAGCCTTCACTCCACGGAGATCCCGGTGCGCAAGAGACTGTTCGGAAACCCTGACGCCGCGCGCCCCCTCAATGTGCTGAAAAGACTGCTCAAGGCCGGCATAGAGATACACGCGCAGATCGTGCTCGTTCGCGGCCTGAACGACGGCGAGCACCTCGACAGGACACTCGGTGACCTGCGCGACCGATTCGGGGCCGTGAGGTCCGTCGGCGTAGTGCCGGTGGGCATGAGCAGTGGAGGGCGGCGGACGCTCGACGACAAGTACGGCTTCGACCGGGTGGCATCTCTTGAGGTTCTCGAACAGGTCGAAGCATGGAGGGGCCGGCTTGGGGAGGCGGGTCCTTTCGCCGCAGACGAGTTTTTCTTTCTGGCGGGCGAGGAGTTGCCACCTGGTTCCTACTACGGCGATTACGAACAGCTCGAGAACGGCATAGGCATCTCGCGCCGTTTCATCGAGGAGTTCGAAGCCGCTCGCCAAGGCACACCTGCCGGAGTGGAATCCCTGGCGGGATTGGGTATCGTAACGGGTCCGCTCGGCTCCTGGGCGCTTGCCCCCCTGGGAATAGAGCGGACGGGAGCGCGTTTCATCGTATGCGAGAACGATCTCTTCGGCAAAAAGGTGAATGTCTGCGGCCTTCTCCCGGGCGCGTCCGTGGCGCGGGCCCTAAGCGAGTCCGGAAACGTCCGCCTGGCGCTCGTCCCAAGCGTGGCGGTTGACAGGGAATCCCGTTTCATAGACGGTATCTCGATTGGAGATGTTGAAGAAAAGAGTGGTGTGCGGGTTGAGGCGGTCCCTTCGACGGGGGAGGGACTGGCGCGTGCGCTGGAGCGGATATCGAACGGAGGGTTCGCAGGTTGAAGCCAGGAATATCGCCGGTTGTGGCAATCCTCGGCCGGCCGAACGTGGGGAAGTCCACGCTGCTCAACAGGATCGCCGCGAGGATGGTTGCGGTCGTGGACTCGGTTTCCGGCGTTACCAGGGACCGGAAGTACGTTCCGGCGTCCTGGCGGGAAAGGGAATTCACCATCGCCGACACCGGAGGAGTGGGGATAGAGGACGGATTTCTTTCCGGCGACATCGAGCGACAGGCGTTCATGGCGGCCGAGGAGGCCGAGGTAATAATTATGCTCGTCGACGTGAAGACCGGCGTCACCGAAGACGATGAGTGGCTGGCCAGGCGGCTGAAAAGACTCGAGCGCGAGGTGCTGCTTGTCGTTAACAAGGTGGATGACCGGGAGATGGAGTCCGAGGCCCTTGCATTCTACGAGCTCGGCCTGGGCGACCCGATAACGATCTCAGCCAAGCACGGGCTCGGTGTCGGAGACCTGCTCGACCGGGTTGTAGATATCCTCCCGCCCACCGGACCCGGCGAGATGAAGAATGAGATCGCGGTCGCCATCGTGGGAAGGCCGAACGTGGGGAAGTCATCAATCCTCAACAGGCTTTCCGAGGAGGAACGAGCCCTGGTTCACGAGGAGCCGCATACGACACGCGACACGATCGACACCGTTGTCGAAAGGGACGGCAAGCACTATCGCATACTCGACACCGCCGGGATACGCAAGAAGCGCGGCGGGATGACGGACATAGAGTACTATTCATCGGTGAGGACCTTTCGCGCGATCGAGGACTCGGACGTAGTGCTCCTGGTGATAGACGCCTGTGAGGGTCCCAGCGAACACGACCAGAGGATCGAGAGCAGGATCGAGTCGAGAGGCCGGGCTTCGATAATTCTCCTTAACAAATGGGACAAGGTCTCCGAAAGGCACCAGGCCAAGGAAGTCATGGAAGCGGTCGGCTACAAGTTCAGGTACGCCGCGCACCTCCCTTTGCTGAGGGTTTCCGCAATTACAGGCAGGGGCATGGACAGGGTGCTGACGCTTGTTGACACGGTCTACGAGGAGTGGAACAGCAGGATACCTACACCCGCTCTCAACGATTTCCTGGCGAGGGTAAAGGAAAAGATCGCCCCACCACGTAAGGGAGGCCGTCAGCTCAAGCTATACTACGCGACTCAGGCGGGTACCGCTCCCCCCACCGTCGTGATATTCGTGAACGACTCGAGCCTTGTCAAGGCCGATTACAGGAAGTTCGTAGCCAGGCAACTCCGCGAGGAGTACGGGTTCTGGGGAAGCCCCCTGCGGGTGCATTTCAGGACCGCGGGCAGGGACAAGTAATCGGTCAGACGAGCGACGGACTGGGGTGGACCGTAAATAATTCCCATTCTCAAGCCCTTTTTTCGCTTTTTTCAAAGGACGAATCCCACGGCAGGTTGAATCATGCCTACAAAGGGGCTCGAGAAAGGGGGTGTAGTTCTTGACAAAGAAAGAGCTTGCGGATGAGGTGGCGGCGAAAGTAAAGATCTCGAAGAAGGACGCGGCTGCGGCCGTCGACGCGATGCTGGACGGCATTACCAAAGCCCTCAAGAAGGGCCAGAAGGTACAGCTTGTGGGTTTCGGCACGTTCGAGGTGCGCAAGCGGAAGGCACGCACCGGAATAAACCCGCAGTCGAAGGAGAAGATCAAGATCGCCGCGAGCAAGGCGCCGGCGTTCAGGCCGGGCAAGGCGTTGAAGGACACGATCGCCAAGAAGTAGCGAATTTGTGGATGCCTATAAGCAAAGCCCCCCCGCGGGGGGGCTTTGTCGCGCTCGAGGATCACCCGTTCCAATAGATGCTGCGCTACTGGAGGGCAAAAGCGGATTGCCCGCGAACCGGCCCGTTGATAAAATAGCCCACATGACGACGTCGGGACGTGGCGCAGTCAGGTTAGCGCACTGGTCTGGGGGACCAGGGGTCGCCGGTTCAAATCCGGCCGTCCCGACCAGAATGAACAATAGCCGGCTCATTCAAGGGCCGGCTTTTCTATCACCCGGATTTGAAACGGCGAGGAA
>CAZAIS010000102.1:0-7630 GCA_964485255.1 uncultured Acidimicrobiales bacterium
CGCCCGAGATGATTACCGAGTCGGGCACCCACCTCTTGATCTGCGGGTAGGCGGCCCTGAGCATCCCCAGGTAAGAAAAGTCGCAGTCACCCGCGTAGTACACGACCCCGCTCTGGCCGGGTGGCGAGGAGGAGTCCCACCCCGGCTCCTGCCAGATCTGGTAGAAATCGACGTAATTCCTGTATCGCGCGGCCACCGCGCCGCAGAAGTTCCCCCAGTCGTTCATGTTCTTGGGTGGACCCAGGTTCTTGGGGGCGGGGGTGCGGTGGTTGACCGCCCATGAGGGAATAGGCCCTGTCATCGTTAGCAGAATGCTGTTGACGCCCATCTTGAGCGCGCTGTCGATCTCTGTGTCCATCGCCGTCCAACTGAACTTGCCTTTTTTCTTCTCTATGGTGTGCCACCTGCAGAAAATTCTTACGTTGCGGATGTACCCGCGCTGGGACGCCGGCACCTTGCCGTTCATGTTTGCGGTGACGTCTTCGCTGAACAGACCCAGCAACTGCCGCCCCGCCACGGTATCGGTACTCACGAAGTCACCCGCGAGGGCGGCGTCCATGCCGAAAGAGATACCGGACCCGCCGGGCACGCCGCCTGTCGTAACAGGGAGCAGCACCGCCAGCAGAATCAGGCCGGCACACCCGGCGGCGGTCGCCAATCTCACTACTGTTCTTCTTCGCAGTCGCATGCCAACCACTGAAACCCCATTTCTCTCGATTGCCCGTGCCCGGCGCACCGGGAGACGGCCCTGCGTCGTTCAGTCTAATAGACGTCTTCGTATAGGATTTGTTAGCCCCGGGCCGGAAATTTCCCTTTGATTAATCCATAAAAATATTCTATCGATGCTATAAGCTGTTCAACGGATCAGCGTACCGCCAGCAACTCGGCGGCAAATTGTGCGTAGCTGCGCGCCGCGTCGTGGATGTCGTGGTTGGCCAGTATATACCGCCTGCCGCGCTCACCCAGGGCGAGCGTCTCCTCCGGGTTATCGATGTAGTAAACCAGCTTCTCGAGGAGCTCCGCCTCCTCGCTTTCCCCGATCGAGACCTTTACGCAGCAGTCGTCCGGGAACTCGCTGAACGCGTACTGGTCGGAGAGCATGACGGGCTTGCCCGCACCCATTATCTTTACGACGCTGGCGCTCGTCTCGCCCGCGCTCGGGTGCCTAAGGGCCACGAACATGTCCGGCAGGTTCATGTATTCCCTGAAAGTGCGGTTGTCGACGAAACCGGTCCACAGCACGTCCTCGTCAAGCCCCAGCTCCTCGATCCAGCGCGGCGCCTCGCAGCCGGGGAGCATCTTGCCCACCAGGAGCAGCTTCACCTTGCGCCCCTGGGCCTTGAGCCTGGCCACGGTCCGCAGGAGCGCGTCTATGCGCTTGCTGGAGGTCAGGTATCCGACCGACCCCAGGAGGAAGTCGTCTTCGCCGAAACCGAGGATCTCCCGGATCAGCTCCGGCGACCTCATCTTCTCCGCGGGGGGCGGAGCGTACGGCAGGGGGATCTTCCGGACCATGGCGGCGGGGTCGACTTCCAGCACCTTCTGCCGGGCGAACTCGCTGTGAACGATCATTCCCAGGCTGCTGTCGACGATCCTGTCGATAAGCGGGTAGTCGAACCACGACTCCTCGTCGCGCTCCTCGAGAGTCACTTTCACTATCCTGGAGCGCTCCGTCTTGTAGCAGTAATCAAGTTCCCGCAGGTAATCCTTGAGCCGGTTGCTGCCGACGGTCTGCGAGAATACGAAGTGGTGCAGCATGGGCTCGTGCAGGACCACTATCCCGGGGTACTCCAGGCAGACCGAGTAGATGTAGGAGTGGTTATCGTTGTTGCCTATGTTGTAGATGTGGATGTCGTGATCGTTCTTGCCGTGATTCTCGAAGATACGCCGGTAATTGAAGATGCGAAAACACTCGTGCATCCACGGGCTCGAGGGGTTGTAATCATCGACGAAGAGGTCTACGCGCCCGTAACCCGCGAGGTACTCCAGGAGCTCCTCGGAGTAGTCCGACACGCCCGATTTGATCGGGTTCAACGGGCTGAAGTAAGCGATCTTCAATCATCGTCTCCTGTACGCCGGGCCTGCCGGCCCGGCACCCCCAAGGGCGGCAGGACGGCTCCTTACAAGATGTATACGATTCCGGACGCCGTAAAAGGACATCCGGGCGCCTCTGGCGGACCCGGCGCCACCACATGCCGTGAGCGTCGAGTCCGGGCCTGCCGCCAGGCGCGCGTCCGGCGGAAACCCCTCGTGAGGATAGAGTGAAACGCCGCAGGCGCGAGCGGCCGGGCGCGCGGGCTCGAGAGCGTTCACGGGGCGGGGCGCTGAGCCCCGCCCCTGCCGGGAAGCTTCCCGGCCGCGCGCTTCAGGGTACGACCGATTCCCTCGTTCTTGAGGTAGAAAGCCAGCTTCTCGGACATCGGTGACTCCGGTGTGATGGGCGGGACGAAAGCTTTCCTGGCCTCCGCCAGCGCCTCGAGCCTCCACGAGCGCAGTGCGGCGAAATCGGGGGCGTGCCCCGGCGAGTCCGCCCACTCGAGAAGCGCGGCGGTGGTCTTGTCGAACGAGTAGGCGTTGAGCACGTGGTCCTTGAGCCTCCCGGCCACGGAAGCGAGCCTGGCGGGATCGGCTTCGAGCTCCAGGAGCCGGGCCGCCAGCGCGCCGGGATCGGCCACCGGGATCGCGAACAGGAGACCTTCCGCCGCGAGCTCCGAGGTGAGCTCGCAGAGGTCCGTGGAGACCGCCGGAAGGCCCCCCAGGGCCCACTCCAGTATCCTGTTCCTGCTGCCGAATGTCACCTCGTAGTGACTGGCGTCGATGTTTATGCCCACGGAAGCCGTGCCGTAGTAAGAGAGAGCTTCGCTCCTCTTGACCCAGCCCTTCAGGTGATAGCGGTCGCGGTAGGTGGAGCCGGCCGCCAGCCGCTCGAACTCCGCGTACGTCCTTTCATCGTGCCCCTCGATCTCGGCGCCGGTCGATACGAAGTGGATGCGACCCGATTTCGACATCGCGAGCTCGAGCCCCTCGAACAATGTGCGCACGTCCGTCCAGGTGTTGAAGCCGCCGCTCCACAGGACCGTGAAGTCCCCTGCTTTTATCGTCCCGTCCGCGCAGGCCGCCTCCGGGAACTCGCGGTCGACGACACCGCAGGGAATGGAGCTCGCGAACTCGTATCCGAGCGTTTTAGAGTTCAGCCTGCCAAGCGACCCGAGCTGCCCTATGAGCTCGTACGACTGCCTGGTGGATACGGTACTGAAGCGGTCCCCCATCAGGAGAACGTGCCTGTTCACGTGAAGGAAGTGATCCAGGAATGAGTCGTCGTGATATACCGCGGCCTTCACCTGGGCCTCGGCCAGGTAGCTCCCGAAGACGTCGGCCCACAGGGGGCGTTCGCCGGCGTATATCGCCGCGACGTACGAAGGGTAAGCGGTGGCGCCTATGACGCAGTCGGGGTCGATCTCCGTCATCAACTCGTCGGTCACGCCGCCGATCTCGAACGCCGGTTGCGTAACCCGGCAGACGGTGCAGCCCTGCTCCTCGCTCCTCTCGCAGGACTCGATGTCGTCGGGGTAGACGAACGGTATCCTGGAGGCCAGTATCGTGACCTCGTGTCCCGCCTTCATGAGGGGAAGCGCGAACTGCCACGTCCGGGTGCCCGGACCGTACGACTTGGTAAGGTCCTCCCACGGCAGCGGCGCGTGTCCCAGAATCAGGATCCTGCTCAATTCGCCCCCTGACGTAAAGTGAGACGGCTCATGACGTTCAATCCCGTGAGCCTGAACGCCAGCCAGTATTATACGCCCCCCGGCCCGGTTCCACCTCCGCGCGCGAAACGTACCGGCGGTTTACGCGCCGCCGGGGGGGCGCGGCGGTCTCCGGCAGGTCCGCCCGATCGCGCCTCGACCGGACGGGAAACGCTTCAGCCTCATCAGCCTCCAGTACATCAGCGCTCCACGCCTTTCGAGTATTTCGCGCTCGAGCTCGAGGGAACGAGCGTTTTCCCGGGCGGTGGCGAGCCTTGAGGCCGCCTCGGCGCGCGCCTTTTCCAGTACCTTTCCAACGTCCCGGCGATGGGCGACCGCCCGGGTAAGCCTGTCGATCTCCCGGTCCTGCAGCACGACTATGTCGGTCACCGCTTCAGTCGGGCGCGGACGGTCTTGTGCTCCGTCCTTGCGGAGCACTTCCACCTCGATCGCGCCCGGCACGAGGCCGGCTCGCGCCATGACCGAATCGGCGTAGACTATCAGGCCTGCCAGGGCTCTCGCCTCACGCTCTTTGCCGGCCGGCGCGTCCGCCAGGGCGTCGGCCGCCCGCGCGTGGCAGGAGAGCGTGAAAGACTCCCGCGCGACCGGGCTCCAGGCGGACTCGGGCTCCCGGGTCACTTCCGGCCCACCCGGCCGGCCGGGCTCCTTGACCGATACCAGCCATCCGCCTTCGGCCACCAGCGCGCGGGCGGCCCGCGCGTTCTCGCATCGTGCCGGAGCCGCGAGAAGGACCAGCTCGTAGGGACCCCTGACGGGCGGCGTGAAGCATCCGCCTCCGGGCGCCTGGGCCTCATCGAGCGGCCCCAGCTTCGATGCGATACCGCAGACGCCCGGCTCCAGCCCTACCGCGAGCACGCTTTCTACGGGAACGGGCAGGACCTCGCTCAGCCAGGAGAGCCAGAGCACGTCACCTCCCCGGCCAAGGTTTTCCGCGTAATGTCCCGCCGCGCGGCCCAGCGCCGAGGCCATCCTGTCCGCCCCGGAGAAGGCGGCGGGGCACGCGCTCCGGTCCCAAGCGTCACGAGTCTCCGGTTCGTCACCCTCGCCGGGCGCGGGTTTCTCAGCGCCGCTTCCCCCGCGGGCCCCCCTGAGCACTCGGAACAGCGCCCCGCGCTTGTGCGAGGCGTTGGCCTCCACCGCCTCCGCTATCTTCCCGCCCAGGCGCACGGCGGCCATGTCGGTGTCCGCGATCTCCCCGCGAAGGCGCTCGCACTCCTCGTCGAGGTCCAGGAACCGCTGGTGCAGGCGAGCTATCTCCCTCTCCTGGCGGGCGATGTGCCCCGAGCGCCCCAGCTCCCGCTCCATGATCCCGTCGGACAAGTCCACCGAACCGCGGCGCCTGTAGACGAGCACCTTGAAGTCGGAGGGGAGGAGATCCGCTTCTATCAACGCGTCCTCCAGGTCACCCACGGTCTCGATGAAGGTTCGGTCGATGTCACAAGACTCGTCGAAGCTCTCCAATATGCCGCCAAGCAGCGGGTTGAGAATGGTACCGCCGATCCGGCGTGATTCCACGACCTCGAACCAGCGCGCCAGGACCTCCTCGATCTCCGCGGATCGCACCGCCTCGGACGGATCGCTCCTGATCATCGAGCAGGGCGGCGTGCGCTCCGGGAACGGGACCGTCCCGCCCGCCTGGAAGTGCATGCGGTACCTCCAGGGAAGCAGGCTGTGGATGTCACCGACAAGCCTGAGCTGCTCGGGCGTCCACTGGAACCTCGAAGGCCCGACGAACTCGAAGACGAACAGGTAGCCGCCGGGCCGGAGCGCCGAGTGCAGGTTCGCCGCCAGGCGCCCCAGTGCGTTGACGTGATGCAGGGTGGCGGCTGCGAACACGGCGTCGTACGGCCCTCCCGGCACCGTCTCCCGCTCGAGGTCGACCTTCTTGTACTCGATCGCCATGCCGCCGGCGGATTCCCTGGCCTTGTCCAGCGCCCCCTCCGCTATATCGACACCGACCATCCGGCGGCACATGCCGCGGCTCATGACCTGTCGCTCGAGTCCCCCGATTCCGCAACCCACCGACAGGGCGAGACCGAGTCCCCCGCCGCAGTACTCCCGCTGAATCCAGGCCAGCCAGTCGACGTCATCGGCGCCGCTCACGCGCCTGTTGATGATTTCCCGCACCCTCTTTGACATCGTCCAGTCGATCAGCGGCTCGGCGGCGCCCCTTGCGCGCCTGGCCGCCTCTTCCGACCAGAAGTCCCCCACCTTCTGTACCCTGGACGGACCTTCCATCAATCTGCTTCTCCCGATAAAAGGGGCGGAACACCGTTCCGCCCCGGTTGGGCTCGCAGGTGGCGCCGCGCCCGGCGTGGCATCGCTCGGTGCCCGGTTCCACCGATGATACGGCGCCCGGGCCCCGATCCGGTCGCGACCGCCGCTTTGCGCTCCCGGGCCGCGCGCCTCGCGGTCAAGTGCCGCGCCTCCGGGATGGAGCCCTCAGAACCATTTCTTCTTTTTCTTGGGCCCGCGTATTTCCTCGAGCTCCTTGAACGCCGCGGCCATGCCGGATATCTGGGCCTCGCAGTCCTCGAGCCTGGTCCTGCTCTCCCGGACTGCGTGCTCCAGCTTGGCTATGAAGTCATCCTTCTGCGCGATCATGCGCTCGAGGCTCTTTGCGTACTCCCCCGACTTCTCGATCTCGGCTTCGGCTTCGGCCAGTTGCCCGGAAAGCTTCTCGACCTCGGAGGCGATCCTCCGGTACTCGCCGATCTCTCTCTCGAGCGCCTTCAGCCGGCGCTCGGCGCGCACCTTGTCCGCGGACAGCCTGCGCACCTGTGCCTCCTCGTCTGCCGGGAACGCCTTTATGACGTACCGGCGGGCGACCGCCTCCCACCCCGAGAACGCCTTCACGACCTCCTCCAGGTTGCCGAGGCCCAGCGGGTCGAGCGCTTCGTGGAGCTCCTCCGCGCTCACCTTCTTCTCGACCCAGTCCACCACGTCGACCGTGTAGCCGCAGCTCTCCAGCAGGTCGCATATGCTCGACTTGGTATAGTACTTGAGCTGCGTCCCGTCCAGTACACCCGTCTCGCCGAAATCGAACTGCCCCTTGAGCAGGGCCAGCCTCACGCTGGCGTGAGCGACGTTCGGAACGGAAAGGGCCACGCAACCGCCCGGCGCGAGAAGGCCCCTCACCCGGGCGATCAGCTTCCTGGGATCCTTGAGCCGCTCCAGGACATCCACCAGCAGCACCACATCGAACGTCTGTGCGCCGGTCGCGGCGGTCAGGTCCTCTCCGTCGGCTCCGCCGAGAACCGCGTCAGCCGGGGACAACCCACTCGCGCACGCCTCGTCCGGGTCCATTTCGACGGCGGTCACCGCGCAGCCTCGCTCCGTCAGCGCCGCGGCTACGGGGCGGGTCGAGAGGCCGACGCACAGTACCCTTTTGTCCCGCCCGGCCATCTCGACCAGGCGCGCGCGGGTGTCGTCGGGGTTCTCGAGATCGATCTCTGTCTCGTGACCGGAACCGTCCATTAGAGGGTTTCCCTGTTCTCCCTGCGGGTTACCACCGCGTAGTCGCGGTGACTGAACAGTATCCTGTTGAGCTTGGCGAAATTTTCGTTAACGCGGTGGAAAAGCTCATGCTGCCGCGAATCCAGCACCGCGCCGCTGGAGGTCAGCTCGAGCTCGTCCAGGCTTTCCTCGGGGGGAAGGGGGTTGAGGAACATGACCGACGGCTGCTCGAACCCGTAGGAGAGGCAGAGCTGTTTGAGCATCTCGGGGTGGAGTGGATGCGCCTGCTCGGAGTGCTCCAGCGCGTAGGAAGCCGCTCCGTACAGCGAGAACGGGTTCGGCGTCTCGATGACGAGCGGGGCGCCGGCCGCGAGTTTCCTCCTGCACAGAGTCAGCATCCTCATCAGCCT
>CAZAIS010000103.1:0-7625 GCA_964485255.1 uncultured Acidimicrobiales bacterium
TAATGTGTGGTGTCGTCCGATTAGATGAAGGAGGCAGGTCATGGCATTTATAACCGCTTACATGGCTCACGCGACGGACGCCGATCCCGAGAAGTCGCGGGCCCTCGTCGAGACGCCGATGCTCCGTCTCTTCGCGGTTCTCGTGAGGGACCAGGAGCAGGCGCTGGGTGTCGCGAGGGCCCTTGTGAAGGACGAGGGGGTGCAGTCGATCCTGTTATGTCCGGGGTTCACCAACAGGGACGTCGCCGGAGTGCAGGAGGCGGCGGGGGACTCCGTCATCGTCTCCGTGGCCAGGCCGGACGGGCCCGGAAGCCAGGCGGCCAGAGAGATAATCGCCAGGGAGTGGGGCCGGGGCTGAGCACTCGCCCGGCGGCGGGGAAAACCGCCGGACCCGGGTGCTTCAGCGCGCGAAGACCGGACCGAAGGATGCGCAGGCTAGAGAGGTGGAGCGACTTGGACAGAACAGGGGAACTGGAGAGCAGGCTCGCGGAGCTGGACGCGCGGCATGACGATCGCATGAGGGAATTCATGCTTGAGTTCGGAAGAGCCTGCGGGGCACTGGGCAGGCGACGGGGGACCCGCTGGCTCCTGGAAAACGTCCTGTCTCGCCTGGCGGCATGGTACGTGGTGGAGCGGATTCACCGGGACAACGAGAAGGCGAGAAGCGGGGACCTCCTCGACATCGTTGAGGCGTGGCTCGAGCTGCCGATACTGTTCAGGCCGCCGTTCAGGGTCGTGGAAGCTGGCCGGGACAGGGTCGTGATCGCCTGGGACACCTGCCCGCTCGGGTTCACCGGGGACATGCTTGCCACCTGCAGGGCCAGCACCGCGATCGACGTACGGACCGTCAAGCGGCTGGGGGCGAACCTCGAGGTGGCCCGCAGCATCCTCGAGGGCGCGCCGGACTGCCTGTTCGTCATAACCAGGCGTTGAACGCTTGCGGGGAAGGCTCCCTCCGTACCGTGATAGGATATCCGCGTCGCGGGGAGACCCGCCGCTCAAGCGGGCGGCACCGGGTCCACCCCGCCCGGACAGAACGCGGCGATTACAGGAGCCCGGATGACAGGAGGTCCCCGCTATGGACACGGACATGATGATCATGATGGTGGAGGGTGCCTGCCCTTACGCACAGCGCAGCCACCTGCGCGTGACCAGGTCCGGCGGGGACGCCGTCAGGATGATAATGGAGGACGACCGCTCGAACTACAACGCGTTCGGGCTCGTGCACGCGGGCGCGATGAGCGGGCTGGTGGAGACCGCCGGGGGGATGGCCGTGTTCAACCACCTCGACCCGTTCGAGCACGTCGCGCTGAACACCGGGCTCGACATCCGCTTCGTCCGGATGCCGCGCGGGGAACTCTATTGCGACGCCGCCGTAACGAAGGAACAGGCGGACGAGGCGGTCCGCAGGCACCGTGAGGGCGAGAAGGCCGACACCGCCCTCGAGCTCGAGGTCAGGGACGGTGAAGACAAGGTGGTGGCGAAGGCCCGGGCGACCTTCAGGCTCATCTCAACCCCCGAGGAGTTCAAGGCCCACTTCACGAGGATGCGGGACCTCGTCAACCGGTCGCTACGCTACCCGCCCAGTGAGGATTGAAGCCGCAAGAGCAGTCGGCTACACCAACCGGAGGTTTGAAGATGCCCGACTACGACGTGGTAGTGATAGGCGGAGGGGTAGGCGGGCTGTCCGCCGCCGCCCTGTGCCAGAAGGCCGGGATGAAGACCCTCGTTCTCGAGCAGTCGGACCGCATCGGTGGCTGCTGCTCGACCTACGAGGCGGAGGGCTTCCACTTCGACGTAGGCGCGAGCGTGGTTGAGGCTCCCCAGGCATACTACGAGCTGTTCGGGCGCCTCGGGCTCGAAATGGACGAGTACCTGCCGTGGATCAAGGTTGACCCCATATACGACTACGCCGATGAGACCCGGGGCATGCGCTTCGCGGTGCCCACGTCCATCGAAGAGACCGCCGAAGTGCTCGGGAGGCTTTCCCCGGAAGACGGCCGCGCCTTCCTCGATTTCGCGCGCAGGTACACCCCCACGGTCGAGAGCCTTGTGAACGATTTCTTCTTCGCCCCCTGCCAGGGGTTCGCCGACCTCGCCAGGGCCGTTGTGAAGTACCCCGGGCTGCTCAAATCCCTCCCGATGTTCATGACCACGCACCAGAAAATCGCCTCCCGGTACTTCAAGAACCCGGACGTGCTGGCGTCCATGGCCTTCCAGTCGTTCTACGCGGGGCTCCCCCCGGACATGTGCGCAGGCATGTACGCCGTCGTGGGCCTGCTGGAGCATACCGGGATCTTCTACCCCAAGGGCGGCATGATCCAGATACCCGTTTCGATACAGAGGGCCTTGGAGGAACTCGGTGGCGAGACTCGCTTCAACGCGCGCGCGGTCAAAATCATCGTCGAGGACAGGCGGGCGAGAGGCGTCGAACTCTGGGATGGAACCGGGATAACCGCCGGTAACGTCATCGGCGCCATAAACGCGAAGAAGATCTACATGGACATGGTGGGGAGGGAGCACCTGCCCTGGCATGTCTGGCGGGGGATCCGCTCCATGGAGCTTTCCATGCCCTGCCCGATGGTGTACCTGGGCATCGACTACGAGCCACCGCTGAACGCCCATCACACCCTGACCCTGACGGACCCCGTCGTCATGAACGACTACTGGAGCAGGTGCTACCTCAAGGGGAAGACGTACGAGCGCGACGGGAAGCAGGAGATCCTCGGGCTGGTATCCTGGGCCAGCAGGGTTGACCCCGACCTGGCCCCGCCGGGCAGGCACGTGCTGACGCACATGGGGCTGGCCCCCTATAACCTCGCCGGAGACGACTGGGACAGGCGCAAGGAACAGTGGATAGACGACACCATCAGGACCATCGAGAAGTACATGATCCCCGGCTTCTCGAGCCACGTCGTCTACCGGGACATGGCTACCCCGAAGGACCTCGAGCGCATGCTGCTGCACCCGGGCGGGGCCGTGTACGGCCTGCAGACGGACCTGTCGCACATGGCCGTGTTCAGGCCGTCGAACAAGTCCAAGTCCATCGAGAACCTGTACCTTGCCGGCGCCTCCACCCACCCGGGCGGCGGCGTCTGCACGGTCATCGCCGGGGGGATCATCACCAGCGACCACGTGACAAGAGACAACGGTTGATGGAGGGCCCGACATGAAGATGAAGAAGTTTCTGCTTATCGCGCTCGCGGGGGCGCTCGCCGCCTGGCTCGCGACCCACACCGGCGCCTCGGACTGGCGCTATCCCAAGCTCCTTCTGAGTCAGGCCCCCAAGATGCCCTTCAGGTACTTCGTGTGAAGGGCCTCAAGGCTTCGACTGAAAAGTCCCCGCGAGGGCCCGGGCATGCTCCAGGATGAATGACATCCATGCCGGCGCGGGCGGTCCGGCGCCTCAGTGGATATTTTCATGATTGACGCAGGACAAGCAACACCCACGATGTAATGAATACAGGCTCGAACACGATAGTGTTCCGGGCGCTTCAATCCGGTTCAAACGGGGGTGGGGAGATGACGAAGGAAGATTTCCGGAAGTATGGCGCGGAGTTCATCGGCACGTTCGTGCTTGTCCTTGGAGGCTGCGGAAGCGCCGTCCTCGCCGCCACCTTTCCCAGAACGGGCATAGGATTCCTGGGGGTATCTCTCGCTTTCGGGCTAACGGTGCTGGTGATGGTCTACGCAGTGGGGCACATATCGGGCGCCCACTTCAATCCCGCGGTGTCAATCGGTGCCTGGGCGAGCGGGCGCTTCCCGATCAAGCAGTTGCTGCCTTACGTCGTGGCGCAGTTGGCCGGGGCCATTACCGCGGGGGCCGTGCTGCTGGCGATCGCCAGCGGGAAGGCGGGCTTCAGCGCCTCGAGGTCCGGGTTCGCGTCCAACGGTTACGGGGCGCATTCCCCGGGAGGGTACAACCTGGCGGCCTGCCTTGTCTGCGAGATCGTTTTGACGATGGTGTTCGTGCTCGTGATTCTGGGGGCAACCGACAAGCGGGCGCCGAAAGGCGTCGCGGGCGTGGCGATAGGACTCGCTCTGACACTCATTCACCTTATCAGCATTCCCGTCACAAACACGTCGGTAAACCCCGCCAGGAGCACCGGGGTAGCCGTTTTCGCGGGCGGCTGGGCACTCTCCCAGCTCTGGCTGTTCTGGGTTGCGCCGATAGTGGGGGGGCTCCTGGGAGCGGGTGCCTACCTGCTGATCGGAGGTAAGAAGACCGATCAGATAGGCGAGGAAGCGACCGTGTAATCGGGGTCGGCCGGGGGGACACGCGTCCGGTGGAGCCATGGAAACGTCACCGCCCGTCCGGTCGGGGCGGCCCGGGCGGGATGATCAGGTTTCCCTCTTCTCCTCGTAGTCTTTCCATTCCCGGACGTGTTCCTCGAACAGCTCCCATTCGCGTTCCGCCCTCGGGGTGACCGCGCTCATCAGGGCTTCCATCGTCTCCACCGGGATTCCGTTCTCGCTCGGCTCTTCAATGGGAGACACTTCGTATCCTTCGACCATCGCCATCGCGGGGAACCAGAGGTCCCCGAATTCTTCGCCGGACGGGTGGCAGACTATCAGGTAGAAAGCCCGGCCTTCCTCGTCGTCCGGCTCCTTGACCAGACCGGCGGCCTTGAAAAATTTTGTGTCACCCCATGCTTCTTCCTGGAAGAAAGTCCTGTCGTTGGGTCCCATGTGCATCTCGACGAGGACCCTTGGCGTCTTCTTCACTTCCACGTCCCAGACGGGACGTTCGGCGCAGATCGGACAACCGACTCCGCCACATTCCTTGCATACTTCACCTGTCATCGTCTTCTCCTAAGCCCCCGCGCGCGGCCGGTCCCTCAGGCTGCTTTTCCGCGCGTCGCTGATACCCTTCCTCAATAGCTTACACGGAAGAGGGGAAAGCCGGGAGGTCCAGGCGTCGGGCTGGCTTGCCGCCGGGCGGGATATCCTGATCCGGCGACGGGGCACGGAAGAAGGAGGCGTGCCACCTCATTCTCCGGTGACGCGAGCGATACCGTGCATGAGAGCCGCCCGCGCGAGGCAGCCTGCATACCGGTCGAGGCCCGAGCGCGTCACGCGGTCCCGTCCGTCCCCGGCCGGGGACGCGCGGTGGTAGACTGTTTCGCGAACGCGAAGCGATCGAGGTTCGGGAGGGTCACGTTGGAGACAGAGGTTGAACACGGCTCAACGAGTAAAACGAAGCGACACGACTGGTTTGAGATCGCGGCCGCCGTGCTGCTGGCGCTGGCCACGGTAGCCTCGGCCTGGAGCGCGTACCAGTCGTCCCGCTGGCACGGGGTTGAATCGCGCTGCTTCGCCGAGGCCAACGCCACCAGGATACATTCCAGCGAAGCGGCGGACGTCGCCGACGAGGAGACTGCCGTGGACGCGGCGCTCTTCGCGGACTACTGCTACGCGTACTCGGAGGGGCAGACAAGGCTCGTCGATTTTTACGAGAACAGGATGTTCCGCCCCGAGATGAAGGCGGCGGTGGAAGCGTGGAAGGCTACAGGGCCCCTCGTGGACCCGGAAGCGCCGGAGACGCCCTTCGACATGAAGGAGTACGTAAACAGTAACAAGCTGAGGAGCGACCGGCTCGAGAAGGAGGCACAGGAGCACACCGCCGATGCCCGGGCCGCCATCGGGCACGCGGACGACTACATCCTGCTGACCGTCATGTTCGCCTCGGTCCTCTTCTTCGCCGGCATCTCGACGAAATTCGGAACCCGTCGGATAAAGATCGTGCTTCTGTCTCTCGGGGGAGCGTTCTTCCTCGGCTCGCTGGTCGTGCTCGCTTTTCAGCCCGTGCACTAGTCCCCGGGGCGCCGGCGCCTGCTCCCCCGCCCGTCTTGCGCGACAGGCCTCGCGAGCGGTCCCGGACGGCTGTGCGATCCGGTACCGCGTTTCCCACGATTCGCACGAGACCCGTCTCCGCCGCGCAGGGACGCTAGCGCGTGACCTGGTGCCCGCAACGGGCGCAGAACCCGGCCCCGGGCGGGAGCCCCGCGCCGCAGCTCACGCAGAATGACCTCGCCGCGGCTTCGCCCTGCCCTTGCGGCGACGCCAAGAGCTGCGGTTGACCCTGTTGACCATCACCCTGCCCGACCCAGTCGAGAGCCCTCTGGACCTCCGCAAAGAGAGCATCTACGTTCCGCCGGTTTTTCCCGAAATCGACAATAGCAAAGACAGACGAGGACGATGCGTTCAAGACCGGCTGACCGGGCGCCGGTTCGGTTACCTGGACCCTGATGTTCTCGCCCCACGACAGGGGGCTGAGCGCTACCGAACCGGTAATGTACCAACCCGCCGGGTTGACCTCCCGGACACGCCAGCCGGGCAAAACCCCCATCGCCCTGGCGGCCGCGTCAAACAGCACGCCCGCGGACGCCTGATAGCTGCGCGAGCTTTCATGTTTCGGCATTCCTTCTACCTCCGGTTCGACGAATCGGCCCACCCTCTGGGGAGCGCGGCAATGCTACCGCAGGCTATGCCGGCCCGAGGCGGGCGCTCCCATGCCATATTAGCAGACGCGCCGTCCGCTTCCATCGATGACACCGGCTCCCTGTCTCGGGTTCGTTGAACGGACGATATATCTCCCGGCGCGCCGGCACGCTCGCTCTTCCACCGTGGGCGCGACACGTCCGCATCGGGAGTGGGTTGTGTCGACCGGCGGCCTGCAGTGGAATCCCGGAACGAAACCCTGCATAATTAACCTGGTGGTAACGGCGGCTGCGGGCTTTCAGACAGCAAGGAGAGTGACATGGCGGAAGAAGAGGTCCAGGAGCGGGACGAGCTCAGGGCAAAGGCCTAGAAGAGGGTCGGCGAGCGGATCAACCTCTGGTGGTCCATCGGAAGCTGGCTGGCGGTTAACGCCATGATGGTGGTGATATGGCTCCTTTCGGGCCGCGGCTACCCCTGGTTCCTCTGGGTGCTGTTCGGGACGACCATAGGGTTGTTCTTCGCGGTGTGGGGCTACTTGAGCGGCCAGCGCTCCGAGTCCAGGAAAGAACAGATGATCGAGAAAGAGATGGAGAGGATGAAGCAGGGCAAATGACCCTGCCGGACGTAAAGCGGGATTTGCGCATGAGCCCGGGCTGGATGCCCGGGCTTTCTCATGTCGCGAAACCGTTCGCGTCATATTCGCCGTGTACCGCTTCGTCCCCGAACCCCCGGGTTGCCCTTCGTGTCAACAGGCTCGATCGCATGAGCACTCGTAATATAATGTCATCCGGTGCACGCGGGTCCGAGATGGGGGCAGGTTACGATGGGGACGTTCGCGGGAAAGATCGCAATCGTTACGGGGGGCGCCTCGGGCATCGGGCGGGCGCTGTCCGAGGAGCTGGCGCGGCGGGGAGCGGCCGTCGTTCTCGCCGACTTTAACGCCCGGCTGTTGAACGAGACAGTGGAGGCTATAACCGGCGCGGGGTATAAAGCCCTGGGGGCGCGTCTCGACGTCTGTGACTTCGTCGCTGTCGCGAAACTGGTCGCGGACACCGCGGCCGAGCACGGACGGCTGGACCTCCTGTTCAATAACGCGGGCGTGACGACTCTCGGGGAAGCGCATCTCCTGGACATGGACGACTGGCGAAAGGTGGTAAGCGTCGACCTCTACGGCGTTATCAACG
>CAZAIS010000104.1:0-7620 GCA_964485255.1 uncultured Acidimicrobiales bacterium
GATGGTCCGACTGTTGTTGTATGCCCGCCTGTCCGCGGCGCCGGCCATTATCTTCCTGAGCTCGGGCACGCCCGAGGTAACCGCGCTGAACTTCACGAAATCGGATCGAGTGGCGTTGGCGATAATGCGGGCCAGGGTGGTCTTTCCGGAGCCCGGGGGCCCCCAGAAGATCATGGAGGAAATGCGGTCTTCCTCGATGGCGACGCGAAGGGCCTGACCCTCGCCGACGATGTCCTCCTGTCCCTCGAACTCGGTGAGGGCGCGAGGGCGCATTCGCTCCGCCAGCGGGGTGCCCGCCATTGACTCGGCAGGCCTGTCGAAAAGGCCCTCCTGATCGCCGCTCATCCCGCAGTCCACCCCCCGGCCGCCGGGTCCAGGACGGCGAAGGCGTCGCGTTCGCGCCTGGCGATCTCGAGCGCCACCGGGTGCGCCTTCTCGACGGCGCGCGCGGCGTCGTCCGACATGTCCTTGAAGATCGTCGAGAGCTCGGTCCAGAGGTCGCCGATTGCGATGAACTCAAGGCCCGCCGCTTCCAGGGCCTCCAGACCCCGGATGCCGGATGATTCCAGGAGGAACCTCCCGTACAAGCGCCTGAAGTTGCCCCCGTAGCCCGTTCCGCCTTTTTCAGCGCTGACGTAGATGTGCCTGCATACGAGGCCGAGGGTTACCGGGCTCATCGATTCGCCGAAGGATGGCAAATCCGAAACGAAGCGGTCCAGTCCCGCCATGCCCCTTGAGATCCTGGCCGGGCCGAACTCCAGCGACGCCTCGGCGGCCCGCGACCCGGTGTTATGCCTAACGGCTTCTGCTATCGCCGGAGGTATCGCGCTCTCGAGCGGCGTCAGGGCGTCGGGGACCTCGAAGCGGTAATAGGTGTTCCGGGCGGGAATTGGCGGGTGGGTGGACGAGCGGGCCATGGCAAGGCTCCAGAGGGAGCACTCCTGGACGGTTTCGCGGTCGTTGTCCGCGACGAAAGCTACGCCCCTCGAGTCGTCGTACCCGACGAGGACGACGCGGTGCGCGCCGAAGCGACGCTTGGCGCGCAGGTAATCGAGGTCGTAGACGTCGGCGTGGACCATGACCGGTGTGCCCCCGTCCAGCATTTCTCTGACCACGTCCCAGGCCTCGCGGTCCCCCAGGCCGTTGAGCACCTCTATGCCCACCCCCAGGCGCGCGCATACGTTTATCTCGAGCTCTTGAGTCCTGCCGCCTATGTAGACCGGCGGCTCGATCGTTGGGTTGTTGACGTAGATGAAATCGATTCCGGACCCCAACCCGAAAACCATCTCCTCGGTATACTCGTGCCCGTGGAACGCCAGGATGTCACGCATCGCGGTGCTGCCGCAGTGTCCCCCGGGGCGGTGTGGAAAAGCATCGATGAATACTCTTGCCATGTGACTCCTTTTCGTCTGCAAGTATATTAGAACAGATGGATGACGTGTCCGCCACGCGGGTAGAAGTCCGCCATCCGGAGTTCGAGGGGTTCGGTGTCGGCACCAGGGAGCAACCGGAACCACGGACCGCGCTCGACCCGCCTACCCGTCCCTGCAGAGGCGCCGGACTCACGCCGGATCGCACCCTCGCCGCCGATTTCTGGTATATTCACCGCTCAGGAAGTGTCGAGCTCGGGGAGCGGAGCGTGGCGCCCCCGGTCCGGGGTGGTTGTATCGATGGAGAACGGCGAGAGCCGGCTGGATAGAGTACGTTCCAGGAAGAACAGGACGAAAAAAGTAGTGCTCCTGGTGGTCCTGGCCCTGGCGGTGGGGCTCATAGCCGGTGTGGGCGGCAACCTCCTGCTGGGCAAGCCGAAACCGGCCAGGGTCTCGACGACCGCTGATAGCAACGAGAAAAGCAAGAGCACGGTCCCGGGGGAAGACAGGAAAGAGCCGAGGGAGAGCGATCCGGGGACCCCTCTTTTCTCGGCGGCGGATGCCATGTCCCACGTCCAGGCGCTTTCCGAGGTCATCGGACCGCGGCCGGCAGGCTCGGTGAAGGAGTCCGGCGCCGCGGACTATATAGTCGAGCGGCTGGGGGAGTACGGATACACGGTGGAGGAACAGGCGTTCACCACGGCGGACGGGTTCGGCTCGAGGAACGTCGTTGGCACCAGGAGGGGAACCAGCGAGGGTTACAGGCTGCTCATCGGAGCTCACTTCGACAGCCGGCGCGACAGCAAGGGCGCGATCGACAACGGCTCCGGCGTGGGGACGGTCCTCGAGCTTGCCCGGGTCTTCTCGAACAGGCGGCAGGCGGTTACCCTCCAGTTCGTGTTCTTCGGGGCGAACTGCCCGGGCGGAGCCGAGATGGACATCCGGCTGGTCGGGTCCCGCAGGTTCGTGGAGTTGACGGGGTCACTCGAGAAGAAAGACATCGTGGGGCTGATAGCCATCGACTGCGTCGGCCAGGGAGAGGTGCTCGCCCTGCGGACACAGGGGACAGGCCTGCAGAGGCTGAAGGACAAAATGCAGACTTACGCCTCGAAAAAAAACATGCCCCTGACCTATATCAAATCCACGTCGGATAGTGATAACATCCCCTTCGAGAATTCCCAGATCCCCGCGGTCTGGGTTGAATGGTGCGACCGGGCCGGCTCTATTCCGACGGACGACACCTTCGCAGGCGTCGCGGCGCAGAAGGTGCAGGCGGCCGGGGTTCTGGTCGAGGCGTTCGTGCTTGGACTCACACGCGCGGACCTGGAGGAACTCAAGTACTGACGGGGAATAAAAGGTAGCATGAACGGCATCGAGAACAAGTCCACACCGGGTTTCCTGCACGGGACGGAAGTCGCGAGAATCGACTCCTTCGAGCAGCCGGGATTCGAGCTGCAACTGCCGCTGCTTGAGCAGGAGCCCGAGGTGAAGAGGAAGCTCAAGACGGCCTTGCTCACCATCTTCGGTGTGTTCTTCGCGGGGATGATCGCGGGGGCGATACTGGGGATATTCGTCTGAGGTACGCGCGCTAGGGCGCCGATGCGAATGAGCGCGCCTGTGACGAAGGAGCGGCAGCCTGTGATTTGACGAGGTAGTCGTTGCGCACGTAACCTTCGGCTTCCTTACTCACGCCGGACGACGTGACCTGGCCTTTCACCTTTGACCAAGCCTTGCTGTCGGTTCCAATAACGTCCTCGAGGACGGTCACCCGCTGGCCGTTCTTGAGGAGACCCACGATATCGCCGTGAGGATCGGCGCTCCGGCGCATCCTGACACCGTCGCCGTTCACCGTTGCCGTCTGCGGGCCGGTCGCCGCGGGAGTCGTGCCCCCGGGCGTGCTACCCTGGGGTGTCGTGGCCTGTGGCTGGGTGGACTTCACCCTGGCCCGCGCATCAGCCTCCTGCTTGGCCTTCTGCTTGGCCGGTTTCCGGAAAGCATCAGTGATGCGCCACCCGAACGCGAAGCCGACCACGAATATGCCCAGGAGCACTAGGGAGAGCAGGGCCACCAGGAGGCCTTCGGCGGCACGGGTCTTCGTCTTCCGCCGGGCGGCGGCCTTGACGGCGGCCCGCGGCTCGCGCATCACCTCTTCCGGGCCCCCGACCACGTACTGCCACGCGGTCATGGTTGCGTTGTCGGCCGTGTCCCTGCTGAAAGCGAGCCTTACCAGTTGGCTGCAACTGCGTTGCACGTTCATCGCCGAGAGGAGGTTCTCGACCAGTTCCTCCTCGGAGATAGCGCGCCAGAGGCCGTCCGTGACCAGGACAACCGTATCTCCGGGGACTATTTCCACCTCGTTGTAGCCTATCGAGGCCAGGGGAGCCTGCCCCAGGCAGGATCCAACCGGGGGCCCGGGGGGCCCGGTGGGCGGAGCTGTATCGGGTGCGGCGCCCGGTACCTGTCCCGAGGGAAACAGCGGGAGTATTTCCTGCTCGGGCGGCCCGGCCGGGGCGGCTTCCCGCGGGGCGGCGGTACTCGGTGTAAGATCGTAGAGCCTGCCGGCGTGCAGGAGATAGACCCGGGAGGTACCGACGTGGCCGATGTAGGCGCGGCGGGCGTCCGCGATCACCAGGGTGACGCCGGCCAGCGGCTTTGCCTCTCCTTCTTCGACCTTGGTCTCGTAGAACTCAGTGTTGATCCTCGCGAGGTTCTCCTTGAGGAGCTGCTCCATGTGTTCGCCGTTCAGCTCCTCCTCGGCGATCACCGCGGGCTCAATGAGGTCTCGCAGCCGGTCGAGCGCTCTCTTGGCGGGATTCTCGACGCCGGGAGTCTCGAGCGGAGTGTCAGATACCGCCAGGTATGATACGACCGGCAGGGGGACCCTCCGGCGCGTGTAATCGTAGACGAAGTGGGCGTCCCTGGGCACCTGTGTGTCGCCAAGGTGCGACGCCGATCCCATGTTTCCGGCATTAGTGTCGGCCATCAACCCTCCATGCGGTCCCTACGCTGAACCATATTATATGAGATTTGAGTTCTTACGGTAATGCGAATGCCGGGAGGCGGTCGCCCTGTCGGGGTGGACCCCGCGCTCAGAGGTTCATGTCGAGGGCCTGGGAGAGGTCGACGTCGCCCTTTACGTCCAGCTTGTCGCTCGCGGGCTCTATGGACGTTACGGTGAAGGGCAGGTCCTCCCGGATCACGAATACAGGGTTCGACGCCATCGTGTCGCGGACCACGGTCGAGGCCTTCGTGGGATCCCTCACCCCGGTGACCGTGACGTTGTCGGGGTCGAAAAAGACCTGTTTGCCGTTCCTCGCCTCCAGGTTGCCGGTCGCCTGGATGGTCACCGTCGCGTAGCCGATGTTCATCTTGCCGCTGATCTGGATCCTGCCGTTCTCGAGGTTCAGTTCGGGCTGGCTTACGTAAGAGTGGGTGTCGGAGAAGAACCGCATTATTTCCCCGGGCAGGACGGTCGCCTCGAAGGTCCCTTGCGGCCACTTGCGGCTCTCGAGAACGATGGAATCGAAGTTAATGCCCTCCAGGGTGACGCCCTTGACCTCCACCTTGAGGCTCGAGTAGTCCTTGAACGCCAGCCGTATCGCCGGAAAAGCGCGCACCGAAACGGAGACTTCCCCGGCCTGCGGGTATCTCTTCTTTACCTCGTTTCTCACGTAGGAAGCGGCGAAGGCAGGAACGATCAACTCGCTCGCGATCCAGACGACCAGCAGGACGCCTGCGACCACAATTGCCACCTTCCAGCCGCGGCTGAGCCGTTTCTTGCGTACGGCCCGGATAGTGGGAGTCGCCTCTACCATGGTTTCCTGTCGCCCTCAGGACTTGTCGGTGAGTACCACCAGGGCGTCGACGGCGACCGGCTCACCGTCGCTCGCTATTATCAGGGGATTGACGTCTATCTCGGCCACGGCTTCCTGCTCGATCCCGATCTTCCCGAGAGCGACCAGCGATTTCGCGAGCAACTCCTTGTTGGCGGGTTTCATGCCGCGGACAGGTCCGAGGATGGCTTTCGCCCTTATATCTTCCATCATCTGCAGGGCGTCATCCTCGGTGATGGGCGCTACCCTGAAGGCGGTGTCCTTGAGGACCTCGGTAAAGATGCCGCCGAGGCCGAACATCACGCATGGACCGAACTGCGGGTCCCGCACAAGGCCGATTACAAGCTCTCTTTCGCCTCTTACCATCTTCTGCACGAGCATCCCGTCGTAGGCCGTGTCCCCAAGGTTGGCGACTATGGCGTCATACGCCTCGCGGACCTCCGCCTCGTCCCTGAGGTCCAGTGCCACCAACTTGCGCTCGGTCTTGTGCGCGATCTCGGGCCCCTCGGCCTTCAGCACCACCGGGTAGGAAACCTCGGCGGCGGCACGCACGGCCTCGTCGGCCGATCCAGCGAGCTTCTCGGGGATCGTCGGGATGCCGTACTTCGCCATCAGCCGCTTGGATGAATGCTCGGAGAGAGACTTCTGGCCTTTGTCCAGGGCTTCCAGTATTATCGGGTCAGTCTCCATGTCTACCTTCCGATTATATAACCGTCCGGGTCTACCTCCTCGCGCAGGATGCGGAGCTCCTCGTCCGTCGGGGGCTCTGTGATCTCGATCTTGTCGGCCTTCAGGAGCTCGAAACAGCAGTTCTCCTGGACCTCGTCGACCGTTACGCCCGGATGCAATGATTCTATGCGCATCCTGCGGGTGTCATCATCATACCCGAGGATGCAGAGGTTCGTCACCACCTTGTAGGGGCCGCTGTCCGCGGGGAGGCCCGCGGCCTCCCGGGCGCCCTTGCCGTTGAGGTACCCCGGGGAGGTTATGAAATCGACCTTCTCGACGAACCTCCTCTTGTCCATCGGCGTGATTACCACGGTCCTCCAGCAGAGACTGGCCAGGTCGTTCGCCCCGCCGCTGCCGGGGAAACGAACCTTGGGCTCCTGGTAATCGCCTCCGATCATGGTGCTGTTGAGGTTGCCGTACATGTCGATCTGGGCGCCGCCCAGGAAAGTATAGTCGACCATCCCTCTCTGGCAGGCCTCGAAGACGTCGTTCATGGTGCTGGCGATCAGGGCCTTGTAGGACGTGCGGGAGTCTCCAACGGATATTGGAAGCCCCGGCATCTGCGGGGCTATCGAACCCGCCTCGAAGATGGCGATAACGTTAGGGCAATGATATTTCTGGGCCAGCATCGTCGCGGCCATGGGAACGCCGGTTCCGACGAAGACCGTGGAGTTGTCCTCTATCACCCTGGACCCTATGCAGACCAGCAGCTCCAGCGGGTTAAAGTCAGCACACATGTCGTTGTATCCTCCTAGCAGTTGTTCGTGTAAATGACCTTCTCGACGGCCCGGAGCTCTCGCATCTTCTTGACTCCGCCGATTTTCTCGATGTACTCATCGAAGCTCTTCACGCCGTAGATGTATTCCTTGTAGAACTTTTCGGTGCCCTCGTCGGTCTTGACGGTGTTCAGGTAGAGCTTGAAGTAATCCTCGTCGAACCAGTACTCGCCCGGCATGTTTCCCGGGTGGCTTCCGTACGGTTGCTCGACGACCGCGTCAACACAGTAATAGGGGATTGTAGTCGCCTGCGGGTTGGCCCTGATGTCCTCGTGCGGTATCAGTCTCTCCGTCGAGATGATGACCTTCTTGGAGCACCTCGCGACCATGGGGTCGGATATCAGTATTCCGTCGGTTATCTGGCAGTTGCCGTAGGTGTCGGCGTTGTGGACGTGGATGATGGCCACGTCGGGATAGAGCGCAGGCAGCGCGCAGTATCGCTGGCCGGTGAAGGGGCACTCGACCGTCCTGGCGGCGGAGCGCCTGAACGTATCCGTGCCCAGCATATGCCTGGAGGGGATGAATGACAGGCCGGCCGCGCCGGCCGCGAACCTCCACGCGAGGGCCCCGTTCGACCAGTCCGTCTTGCGTATGCTTTTACTCTGGAAGGCGCGCCTGGCGCTCGCGGAAAGCCCTCTTATCTCGTAACCGATAACGTAGGATATGTCGCAGCGGTCCATCAGGCCCGGCGTCGCGAGAAGGTCGCTGTCGTATATCGATGTGTGCCCGGCCATGCCCAGGTTCTTCTTCCCCTGGCGCACGACCTCGTAGAGTATCGCCGTCGGGATGCGCACGTGGCCGAAGCCCCCCACGGCAAGGTAATCGCCGTCGTTGATGAGCGACCGGACGGCTTCCTCGGCCGTCAAGACCTTATTTTCGAGTCCTCTTTTCTTGGACCTGAAAACGGCCCTG
>CAZAIS010000105.1:0-7479 GCA_964485255.1 uncultured Acidimicrobiales bacterium
CGTCCTGGGCGGGCCCGCGACAGCCCGCCGACATCTCACGGCCCGGCCGCCTGCGCGCGCCCCTCAACGACCTGGGCTTCAGGCCGGACCCGGACGGATTCAGCTTCGAAAACTACGGGAACGACGAGGTCTCGCGGAACCTCACCGAGGCGGACGTGCGCGCTCTGTTCGGCGACGAGGCCTGCTCGATGACCAGCGGCGGCAAGGTGGTGCTTACCGCTCCCGCGCGGCAGTGGATGGAGGAAGTCAACGAGAACATGGACAACGGCCACTGCGAGGGCATGGCCACCTTGAGCCTGCTGTTCTACACGGGCGAGGAAGACTTGGCCGACTTCGGCGCCGAATCCACCTACGAGCTCTCACTGGAGGACGAGAAGCTGCAGAGCGAGATAGCCCGATGGTGGGTTACCCAGGCACTCGATCCCACGGAGTCGGATGTCATCAAGGGAGCGCCCGTAGATATTCTGAACACCCTGAAGGACGAGATGTCCAAGGACGGCGAGACTTATACCGTCGGGATCTACAAGGAGGACGGGTCGGGCGGGCACGCCGTTACGCCCTACGACGTGGAAGACGACGGCAACGGCAAGTACCGGATCATGATCTACGACAACAACTACCCCGGCGAGGAGCGCGCCATCTCCGTAGACGCCAACACGAACTCCTGGAGCTACGAGGCTTCGGTGAATCCAGAGGAGGAGTCCGAACTGTACGAGGGCAACGCCCAGACCCAGACCCTCGACCTTACCCCGACGTCCTCCAGGACCGAGCAGCAGTCGGCCCCTTTCGCGCGGCTCTCCACCGGGGCGGCGACGGCGAGCCTGACCGGCTTCGCCCCGTCGGCCCAGCGGTACAACCAGATCTTCCTTAACGGCAGGGGCCACCTCCTGATCACGGACGAGCAGGGAAGGAAGCTCGGCTACACCGGCAAGACGCTCGTGAACGAGATCCCCGGGGCCAAGTACACCCGCCTGAAGACAGACAGTGAAGCGGGCGCCGGTCCGGAGCCGCTGTACTGGACGCCTGAGAACATGGACTTCGTCGCCAGCATCGACGGGACCGGCCTCAAGAGCGAGTCACCTACCGACCTGATCATTATAGGCCCGGGATTCGCCGCCGGCGTCGAAGGCATAGAGCTGGAGCCCGGACAGACCGACACCGTCTTCTTCGATCCGTCCGACCAGGGCGTGTCCTACGAGACGGACCGGACCTCGTCCCCGAACTTCGTGGTGAGCGTCGATGACAAAGATCTCAGCTATTACTTCGAGATAAAAGGCGCGAAGATGCAGGGCGGCGGCACCATCACCGCGGTGCTCGACACCAAGGAGAAAGACCTTCTCCTCAACACGGAAAAGCTGAAGAACGAGGGCGTGTTCAACCTCCTCATGACCAGGATATCCAGCGAGGACATGGAGGAGATCGCCGCCGAGGACATCAAGCTCCCCGCGGGGGCCGTCATATACATGCACTACGGCGACTGGAAGGGCCCGGGCAGCCCGGTGCAGTTCGGGGTCGACCGCAACGGGGACGGCGAGATCGACGACGTCTACGAGGCCGAGACGACCTCGACCGGCGGCGGAGGCGGAGTGCCCTACTACGTGTGGATTATCATCGCCTGCGTGGTGGTACTCGCGGGCGCCGTCGTGGTCTTCCTGCTGGTGAGGCGGCGAGGGTCCGCGGCCTAGCCGCCGGGACCCGCGCCCTTGCGCACCCAGATCCGGTTTCCGCCGATGTCACGGCAGGGGCGGTAGTTCCTGTCTATGTAGTCGAAAACGATGGGCAGGCGTTTCTCGTTGCGTATGCCGTCCATGTCGTTCACCGGGTTGGCGTTCCGGTAGATAACGTACTTCACGTTCCGGGTCTCGAGGTCCCGGACCATCTCCCGCTGGTACTTCTCGGGGGCGGCGAACCAGGCCACCTGGAAGCGCGTCGGGCTGGGCCTGTCCACGAAGTAGTACCAGGAGGCCTCGTTGGTCATCGTCACGAAACTCTCGTCCTTCTCGAGATGCGCCTTCAGCCATTCGGAGGTCTCGGCATAGCCGGCCGGCATGAAGTGTGAGTCAGGGTAGCCCTTCACGGCGGGGAAGTTGGCGTTCAGGCGGTCGCGGTCCGCCACCCTGTAGCACCCCACCACCATGATGACCGCCGCCATCGCGACGACGAGCCACGTAAAAACCCTCCGGCCGCCCTGCTCGCGGAGCCAGCGGGCCAGGTAGTGCTTCAGGAATACGTAGATCAGAAAGAAGTAGGTGAACGCTGAGCTGTACTCGATGTGCCCTATGTCCGCGCGCCCCAGGGCGCTGCGGAATGAAAAGACCGCGAGGAGCAGCAGGGCCAGCTCGACGAGGTAATCCTCGAGGAACCTCCGCACGGCCGGGCCCGCCCGGCGCGCCGAAAGCTCGAAGACGCGAAGGAAACGGAACGCCGTCGAGAAGATTGACAGTCCTATCAGCAGGACCATCCGCAGCCCCATGGGGCAGTGGATCGGGTAGACAATGCCTTCCAGGAGCTCCTTGTAGCGGGTTATGTCCAGAAAAGCGAACCTGGCGAAGGCCCCGAAGTCCCAGCGCAGGGCGAACCCGAGGACCACCATTGCGGCGGCGGCGCCGAGCACTGTCGAGGAAATGAACCCCAGGCGAACGTGCTTCCTGTTGAAGAACACGAAGAACAACAGCAGGAGCAGTATCACGTACGCGGCCGTGTTGTAGAAGCCCCGGTCGATCGAGTAGGCGAAAGAGGCCAGCGGAACGAATGAGAACAGGAAGCCTACGGCGAACAGCTTTTTCCTGGAAGTCCCGGCGTCGTTGAGTGCGTCGGACATGTAGGTTACGACTATCAGGAAGGCGAACGCGGTCATGTCCCGCTCCGGGAAGTACATGACAAGCGGGTTCCTGTGGAAGGGAGCCGACAGGGAGCCGCTGCAGTAGAGGAGCAGTATCAGCGAGAGAAAAGTGAACAGCCAGTCTCCCTTGAAGAGGCGGAACAGCAGGAAGGCCAGCAGGAAAAACGCGATGATTTTGTTTATGGATTGAAGGGTCCTCACCGATGCTATCGAGCGGCCGAACAGCTTGAAGGCCAGCGCCGACCTGATCGGGTCCTCGTAGGGTCCGTGGACGAAGACGTAGTCCGCGTACGGCTTCTGCCCCGCGGACCAGTTCTCGCCGGGCCCCATGCTCTCCCCCTCGTGGAATGTGTCCATCTTCTCTTGGTGGGACGGAAGGGTCGGGAAGTTGACGGCGGCCACCAGGACAAACGCCGCGAGCAGCAGCCCCAGGAGGGCGGCGGCGGCGCGGGGCGGCTTCCACCCCGGCACGTACCCGGGCTTCCCCGGCTCGAAGAAGAGAACGCTGCTTATCCGGTCACGGCCCAGGAATACCAGCAGGAGGAGAAGGACAGAGGGCAGCAGCACCGTCAGGGCGAATCGCACTATCGTATTGGCCGGGTTGAACCCGTCCAGTGCCATGGGACCGACGACGTTCCAGGGGTTCCTGAAGGGGAGCTTGATATACCTCCAGGCGGCAAGGCCGACCGCCGTCCCGCCACCCAGGACAACCGCGAGGAGACCGTATTTTCGGATCAGCCTGCCGGACCCTGTCCTGCTCATCCCCCGCGTTCACCGCCCAATCTTGAAACCGTCCGCCCGCTCCCCCGGCATGACCGTGATGATAAATGATATTTGCAGGTGGCACTCCCGGTTTCCTTCAGCGGAGAATGATTCGCCCGGATGAATGCAGTGGCCGGAGACTCTCGGAACGGTGTCTAATGGTCAGGCGAGGGGTGCCTTCTCCTGCGTGACTTCGAGTCCCCGACCTTACGCTGAATCCTCTCCTACCAGCCAGGCGAGGGGTGCCTTCTCCTGCGTGACTTCGAGTCCCCGACCCTGCGCTAAACCTTCTCCTAATGGTCAGGCGAGGGGTGCCTTCTCCTGCGTGACTTCGAGTCCCCGAGCGGAACGACGAAGAAGGCACCCCGAGCCCCCCCCCGCGCGGAACGGCAAGCCGAAGACAAGACGCTAAGCGAACCGTGTCCTCAGGTCAGGCCATCTCCACGGTGAGCCATTGCTCGGCGACCTCGAAGCCCGTCTTCTCGTATACCCTGAGCGCAGGGTGGTTGTCATCGAAAACGTTGAGCCCAACCGCCGGCACCCGGTCGAGCAGGACCTCGCACAGGGCGCTCAGGCATCTCGTCGAGAGCCCCCTGCCGCGCGCCTCGGGGTCGGTGAAGACGCCGCCCACCAGCGCCGACCAGGGCTCCGCGACCGTCGCCTCCGCCTTTGAGACGATCCGGCCGTCCTCCTCCACCACCATCGCCGCTCCCTGTGACACCTGGTGCTCGAGCACCCTCCGCGAACCCTCTTCTTCGGCCACGTTCTTGCCGAAAACTTCGCGCTCGAATTCCGCCTGCATCCTCATCAGCGTCTCGAGGTCGGCGGCGGTGGCGGGTCTCGCGCCACTTTTTTCGGCCGGAGTCCTTTTCCCGCGCCGGAGAACCAGGAAGCGGGAATCCTTGACCTGCAGCCCGGAGGGGGCCTCCCCGGCGAGCTCTTCCAGGAACACACGCAGGTGGCTCCGCGTCCCGGCCGTGTAGAAAGGCATGCGGCCCAGCCGTACGATGTAATCCGCCATGCCACGAACGGCGCGAGGGCCGTCCGCGCGGAAGAATAAGGTTCCCAGGTTGTAAAGGGCCCCGACCGCCTCCAGCCCCGCCCCTCCGCGTCGTCCCATGTAATCGGCGTTGAAGGGGCTGTCCCCCCGGTCCAGGCCGAACTTGCCCAGGTTGTGAAGCAGGACGACGTTCATCTCCGGAGCCTTCAGGAGGAAGGCCAGGACTTCTTCGCGGTCGGTGTTTGTGAGTTTCTCGAACGGCATCGATCTTTCTTTCCCGGCTTGTTTCGCTGAATCGCTTCGAGGTCTGGCCGCGCTGTCACCTGTCGCTCGCGGGGCGAGGGGGCCCCTCGCGGCCTGCGTTCATCTCCTCAGCCAGCCTGCGCCCCAGCCGGTAGGCTTTCTCCGGGTCCCGCGGGCGCATCCCGTTTCGGATCATGCCCGCGAAAAGCCTTCCCACGACCTTGGCGTTGAAAAGGCGGGCCGTCTCCGCTAGCTGCCTGGGGGCCGTGCATATCACGGCCGTCCAGGACGGCATGCCGCCGGCGGTCACTACCGTGACCGCGAAGCGCTTCTTGTCCTTGAACCTGGTAACCGGATAGCCCTTGATGAAGAGGACCGTACTGTCCCTTCCCGCCATGTAGGTAGCCCTCTCCTGGAAAGTCTTCCAGCGCGCGTTGGCGTGGATGCTGCTCAACTGCGTAGCGAACACGTAACCGTCGGCGTCCCTGGCCTTCTCGAGGACCCCTGTCATGTCGTCGTCCTGCGAGCATGGGCCTATCTCGGATACCGGGTCCCGGACGCACTTGAAGCAGAAGTTGCACCAGCGTATGTCGCGTTCCGCGAGCCTGATTTCCTCCACCTCGACGCCGCCGTCCGTGATGCCACGAACGACCTCGGTGGTCAGGGTCGCGAGCGCGCCCCTGTCCTTGGGATTGGCGGTGATCACCAGCGCTTTCATCGAGATCCCCTTTTCTACGCTTACCCACAATAGTATATGATTACCGGGTCGTTCACTTTTTACTTTTTTTATTTACTTTTTTTGCGTACACACGGCTCGAGGGCCGAAAAGTAAACAAAAAAAGTGAAAAGTGAACGACCCGGTTAGGAGGCGGTTCAAGCGGCTCTCATCGATTTGATCGGAAACGTGGGAAGGAACAGAGCGCTCAGGCCCCTGGGCGTCCTTGTGATGCCGTTCGTGCGCGGCATGCGGCTTTCCACGCTTGCCCGGCTCTCGGGGCGGCGGATATGCATTCCATCGGCGGGGTACCCGGCAATGGCGCTTTCCGGGACGAGCGTCAGGGAAAACCTCATGGACGGCTCCTTGATGTTCGAGACCCTGGAGACGGCCGTCACCAGGTTCCACCTCGAGGCCGACGGCACGGCCTCGGACCTGACTATCGAGCCGGAGGCCTGCGGCTGCGGCGTATCGCTCTCCGACGCCGATACACCCTACGTGCTGGACCACCCGTTTACGCTGGAGACGGACCTCTCCGGCTTGAGTGTCCCCGACCCCCGCACCCGGCCTCGCATGAAGGCCATGGCCCAGGCGGTAAGGTTGCTCTCCAGGAGGTTCGCCCTGCTCACGGTTACCGGGGGCAGCGGACCGTTTACGCTCGCGGCGGAGCTCATCGGCGCGAGCAACGCGGCGATGTACACGATAACCGACAGGGAGTTCATGCACGACCTGCTGGCTTACTGCGCGCGCGTCTGCAGGGCTTACTTGTTGAGCCTCCGAGAGGCGGGGGCGGACATCATTCTCATAGGGGAACCCACCGCGTCCATCCTGTCGCCGGCGGCGTACCGCGAGTTTTCGGCGCCCTACACCGCGGAGCTGATCGAGGCCGTGAAGTGTCCCACCATACTCCACATCTGCGGCGACGCGGGCCACCTGCTGGAGTCGATGTGCGAGACGGGAGCGCAGGGCCTGAGCCTCGATTCCGCGGTTGACCTGCCGGAGGCCGCGCGAAGGGTGCCGGGGGACGTCGTGTTGATAGGAAACCTCGACACGGTATCCGTCCTGCTCGAGGCTACGCCTGAGGTCGTCCGCGAGAAGACGGCCGCGCTGCTGGAGTCCATGAGGCCCTACCCCAACTACGTCGTATCGTCGGGCTGCGATCTGTCCTTCGCCACGCCTGTCGAGAATATCGTTTCTATGCTGGAGACCGTTAGGGAGTTTCGTTGACCGGGAGGTTCCATGACTGATCGGCAAAGCGCGCTGGAGGGGATCAGGGCGGGCGTGGTGGCGGGCGACATGAAGGGCGTGGCGGCGCTGACCGGGGAGGCCCTCGAGGGCGGCCTCGACGCCAAGACCATCATGGACGACGGGCTCGTCGCCGCAATGGAGACCGTGGGTGAGAAGTTCGAGAAGAAGGAGTACTTCGTCGCCGAAGTGCTGATATCCGCCAGGGCCATGGAGGCCTCCCTGGCCATCCTGAGGCCCCTTCTCGAGGCGAGCAAGGTGGAGCCCCTGGGAAGGGTCGCCGTAGGCACCGTGGCGGGCGACCTTCACGACATCGGCAAGAACATCGTGGCGATGGTACTCACGGGCGCCGGCATGCAGGTTATCAACCTCGGGGTCGACGTCGCTCCCGAGGCCTTCGTGGAGGCGGCCGAGGGTGGCGCCGGCGTTATCGGCATGTCGAGCCTGCTCACAACGACCAGGAGCAACATGGCCACGGTGGTTTCCATTCTCGAGGAACGCGGCCTGCGGGAGAAGGTGAAGGTCGTCATAGGCGGCGCCGCCGTGACGGACAAGTTCGCCTCGCAGATCGGCGCGGACGGGTACGCGGCCGACGCGAACGAAGCCGTCAGGGTCGTCAAGGGACTGCTGGGGGCTTGAGTGAGACTCATCGACGCGATCGGCGAATGGCCC
>CAZAIS010000106.1:0-7454 GCA_964485255.1 uncultured Acidimicrobiales bacterium
TGCGGGCGACGGCTGCACGTGTGTAGACGTGAGGATGACCCTCGGAGGATGACTCGTCTTGGCCGCAATACTGGTCGTATCATCGGAAAGATACAGTGGCAAGAGCAGCCTTGTCGTGGGGCTGGCCCTCGAGCTTCGTGACAGGGGATACTCCGTAGGTTACATGAAGCCCGTAGGCGCTTACCCCATCAAGGTCGAAAACCAGAAGGTTGACGAAGACGCGTACTTCGTTCGCGAGGCCCTGGGGCTGAGCGACTCGGCGCTCTCGGATGTATCCCCCTACTTCCTCACCTGGGACACTCTTACCAGGTACATGCGCAAGAAGCCGGGGAACCCGCCGGCGAAGGTACAGGCCGCTTACAAGCGGCTGTCCGCCGGCAAGGACGTCATGTTGCTCGAGGGAGCCCAGAACTTCCTGCACGGGCGGTTGATCAACCTGTCCGCGCTGGAGGTCGCGAACCTGCTGGACGCCGAAGTGCTGCTGCTCGACACCTTCAACGAGGAGCTCTCGGTCGACCGCATGCTGTCGGCCAGGGACTTCTTCGGGGAACATTTCCTGGGGGCCGTGCTCAACTGGGTCCCGCCCCGCCGCGCCGAGTTTACCAGGAACCTCCTGCAGCGCTTCATGACGGCGCACGGCATCAGCATCTTCGGCTCGATCCCGCAGGACAGGCTGCTGCGGTCGATTACGGTGAGCGACCTTGCCGACAGCCTGAATGGAACCATGATCTGCGCCCGTGACAAGGGCGACGAGCTCATCGAGTCGATGATGGTCGGCGCGATGGGCCAGGACCAGGCTCTCCGCCTGTTCAGGAAACAGGCGAACAAGGTAGTCGTCACCGGCGGTGACAGGTCGGACATACAGCTTGCCGCGCTGGAAACCCCCACCAAGTCGCTCATACTGACCGGCGGCCACAGACCGAGCCCGCTGGTTCTGGGCCAGGCGGAGGAGATGGGCGTTCCCATAATAATGGTCGATTGCGACACGGCGACCACCGTGGAAATGGTCGAGGCCGCGATCGGGCACCAGAAGGTTCACAGCCCCGGCAAGATCGAGCGCATTCGCGGATTCATCAGAGATGACCTGAACGTGGACCTCATGCTCGAGCGCATGAACCTCGAGGCGCGCAGGTAGCTTTCTAAGGGGTGGTTGTTGACGCACACGGAACGGATCCTCGAGGCTGTCGAGAACATCCTCGGCTATACCTTCAACGACCGCTCCATACTACGACAGGCCCTCCTCCACAGGTCGTACGCGAACGAGCAGGGATTGCCCCTCATCGAGTCCAACGAGAGGCTCGAGTTCCTCGGCGACTCGGTCCTGGAGCTCTCGGTGACGCACGTGCTGTTCGAGGATTTTCCCGACTATCCCGAGGGTGAGCTGACCAAGCTGCGCTCGCCCCTGGTCCGGGGCGCCGCCCTGGCGGCGGCGGCGGAGAAGCTGGGGCTCGGGGACTACGTCCTTCTCGGAAAAGGGGAGGAGAACACCGGTGGACGCGGCAAGCGCTCGATCCTGGCCGACACGTTCGAGGCGGTGGTGGGAGCGCTGTACCTGGACGGGGGGTTCGACGTCGCGCGAGGGATGGTCATCTCGTGCCTGGAGCCGCTGATCCACGACATACTGAAGTGGGGCTCGGGTGACTTCAAGAGCGAGCTGCAGGAGCTTTCCACCAAGCGTGTCGGTTCCGTTCCCCGGTACAGGATCACCGAGGAAGGACCGGACCACTTCAAGACGTTCCACGCCACGGTCGAGGTCGGAAACCGGAAGTTCGGGCCGGTGGCCGGACCCTCCAAGAAGGAGGCCGAGCAGGGTGCAGCGCGCGTCGCCCTGCGTAAGCTGGGGTGGTCCGGTGGCGGCGGGCGGCCGGGGGATTAAGCCGATGTCCGGGGAGATCCTGCCGGCTTCAGAAGTGCTGTCCGAGGTTGAGCCTTCCCGCGCCCTGGAAACGGATGAGTGCGTCATCGGCGCGGACGTCGGGGGGACAAAGACTTCCGTCGGCGCTGTCGATCCGCGTGGCGCGTTGATTCTGCGGCGAGAGGTCCCCTCTCCTTCCCGTGACGGGAAGCGGATGGTGTCGGCGTTACTGGAGCTCCTGTCCTCCTGCGCCCAAGCCGCGCGCGCCGAAGGTTTCAGGGTCATGGGAGTGGGGATCGGGGCGGCGGGATACATCCTCCACGGGGAAGGGGTGGTGCTCGAGTCCCCCAACATAGCATGGGCGAACGTGCCGCTTCGCGAGATAGCGTCGCGGTCAACGGGTCTGCCGGTGTTTCTCGACAACGACGCCAATTCCGCCGCCGCCGGCGAGCATCTTGCCGGGTCCTGCAGGGGCGTCGATGATTTTGTCTACCTCACGCTCGGAACGGGAATCGGAGGAGGTATATACGCCGGCGGCGGGATATACCGGGGCCACCGTGGAACGGCGGCCGAGCTGGGACACATGACCATCGATCCACACGGGCCGTTGTGCGGGTGCGGGCGCAGGGGTTGCCTCGAGGCCCTGGCCTCGGGGACGGCGCTGGAGCGACAGGCCGCCTCTCTGGCCGGGTCCGCGCCCGGCTCGCTGCTCCTTGAGATGTGTGGCGGGGATACGGACCTCATCACCGGACGGATGGTCTGCGAGGCGGCCGACAGGGGGGACGGACCCGCGGTGCAAGCTTTCGGGCGCATCGGCTACTACCTGGGCCTCGGGGTGGTCAACCTCATTCACGTTTTCGACCCGGAGACGGTCGTCCTGGGTGGAGGGGTCGCGCGTGCCGGGCGGCACCTCCTGGGTGAGCTGAAGAAGTCCGTCGCCGAAAACGGCATCGAAGCCCTTGTGCGGAAAACCCGCATCGAGCTCTCGGCCCTCGGGGGTGAAGCGGGTCTCGTGGGGGCCGGCGCGATGGCCTGGGAGGGGATAGGCGGCCGGTCATAGAATTATCGTGGAAGTTGTCAGGGGTTACGGACGTCCGGCAGGGGGGCTCGTGCACCGAATCGCTTGTGGACCGTCGCTCGATAGCGGCGCCCACCGCCGGGCCTGTCCGTCGGCCCAGGCCCGCTTGCCGGTTGCGAACCGGCCGTATTGGAAGTGCGCGCCCGGCGCGACGGGGTGTCTACTGGATGGTGCTCTAGCTTGTTTCTGAGGTCCCTTGCCATCAAAGGCTTCAAGTCCTTTGCCCGGAAAACCGTGCTCGAGTTCGAGCCGGGCGTTACGATCATCGTAGGCCCCAACGGATCGGGTAAGAGCAACATAGCCGACGCCGTGATGTGGGTGCTGGGCGAGCAGAGCCCCACTTCACTGCGCGGCAACCGGATGGAAGACGTCATCTTCTCCGGTTCGTCGAGCCTGAGGCCCGTCAACATGGCCGAGGTCTCAATTACCCTGGACAATACCAACAACGATTTCCCGCTGGATTACTCGGAGGTCATCCTGACTCGCAACGTCGTGCGCGGCGGAGACAGCGAATACAGGCTCAACAACACCGGATGCCGGCTGCTCGACATACAGGAGTTGCTATCGGACGCAGGGGTGGGCCGCACCCTGAACTCCGTGATAAGCCAGGGCAACCTCGACGAGGTCCTGACCTGCCGCCCCGAGGAGCGGCGCGATTACATCGAGGAAGCGGGTGGCCTGCTCAAGTACAGGAAGCGGCGCGAGAAGGCGATCCGGCGCCTTGCCCGGATGGACGAGGAAATACTCAGGACCAACGACGTGGCTCGCGAGGTCAGGCGCCAGTTGAGGCCCCTTCAGCGCCAGGCGGGCAGGCTGGAGGAGTACCAGTCGCTGGTGAAGGAGTTGAACCAGGCCAGGTTGAGGCTCGACGTAACCCGGCTGCGAGCGATGCAGGAGGAGTGGAGCAAGCACGAGGAAGGCCAGCGGGAGCGCGCGCGCCTGCTCGCGGAGCTCGATGCCGAGATCTCCGAGAAGGCGGAGGCCCAGGCGGCGCTGGAGAAAGCACAGTCGGACTGGCGCGCCCGCGAGACGAGTCTTCGGGGGGGGCTATACAGGCTGGTATCCCTGCACGAGCGCCTGAAGGCGATGTTGATCCTCTGGGAGGAGAAGGCGCGAAGGGTGAAAGAGGAAGAGGCCGCCCTGCCTGCGCCCGAGCCGGCGGAGATCGAGCGGCTGGCGGGCGTTAACAGGGACCTGGAGAAAAGAAGAGACGAGCTACAGGATCGCCTGGAGGAGCTCAAGTCGCTCGACTCGGAGCTGGACGCCAGGGTGGAGGAGATCAACGCCGGGCTCAACGAGCTGGTTCGGCGGAGGGCCGGCATGGAGGCCCGGCTGGAGGTGCTCGGCGTCGGCCGGGCGGACGGCGCGGCGCGCCCGGGGGACAGGCTGCTCGAGAAGAAGGCGGAACTGGAGAGGCTTTCGGGCGAACTGGAGAAAGCTCGCGCCGAGGCCACCGGGCTCTCCGAGGATGAAGCCGAAGCATCGCGGAGGGTGGCTGAAGTCGAGGGCAGGATCGCATCGCTGCAGTCGGAGAGGGCGTCAATGCTCGCTGAGCTTCGTGAGGCGGAGGGCAGGCAGGCCGGGCTGGCCGCGACACTGGATATCCTGACGCGGTTCGAGACGCGGACCTGGAGCGCGGCCAATACGTCTGCGGCGCTCATGGATAACGACCCGACCGGCGGCGCTCTCGGCGGCATGCTCGTGACAAGCCTTCATATCGATCCCGCGTACGAGACGGCGATCGCCGGTTACCTCGGTCCCTGGCTTTACGGAATAGTTGCGCGTGACACCGGGGCTATAGTCGAATCGATAGAGTACCTGAAGAGACACGGTCTCGGACAGGGTCTCTTCTTCAAGCACGGCGCCGCGGCGCCGGAGGGCGAACCGGGGCCCCGGATCGAGGGTGCGACTCCCGCCATTGAAGCCGTAGAGGCGCCCCACTGGTTCGGCGGCGCGCTCTCGACCCTGCTCGAGGGGGTTTACCTGGCGACCGACCTGTCAGGGGCGGTCGAGATGGCGGAAAGGAACCCGCGTTTCGCGTTTCTCACTCCAGAGGGCGACGTCATAACCGGCGGCACCCTCGTGAAAGGCGGGAGCGCGCGCGTGAGCGATGAAGCCGTCCGGATGACGGCCGGCAGGCGGCGCAAGCTGGAGGAAGCCCTGGCGTCAGTTCGAGAGGCGATTGACGATCTGGACCTGAGGCAGGCCGGGATTTCGCTCGAGACGGAGGACGCCGAGGGAGAGCTGGACATCGCGAGGCGAGCATCCAGGGACGTCCGGGACGCGCTCGAACGGGCGCGCTCCACCGTGGCTTCGATGGAGGCGCGCATCGACGTATTGAGGCCTGATGTCGAAGATGCCGGCGGGGCGGACGAAGAGGGCCTGTCACTGGACACGGACCCGGCGGAGCTTTCGGCCCTGATCGAGGACTTGAATAGGGAGGAGATGCGGCACCGCCAGGAACTGGCGCGGTGCGAGGGCAAGAAGCGCGAAACAGCCGGTGAAACGCGTCGAGCGTCCTCGGAGGCCGCGTCCGTCGACAGGCACCTCGAGATCGGGAGAATAAAAGAGCGAGATATGCGCGCGCGGACGCGCGAGGCGCGCTCGCCCGAGGGGCTCCCGGCGATCGATGAAGAGGATCTGGCCATGCTGGTCGCACTCCACGAGAGACTGGTCGACGAGGTGGACCGCGCCAGGGAGCGCGCGAGGCGGGACTTGGACGAGGGCGTCCGCGGCGAGAAGGAAGCAGCCGAAGGTCTTCGCGCTCTGAGGGAGGCGGCCGCGCAGCTCCAGGGCAGGCACGAAGCCTTGCGCGACCAGGTGCACGGCGAGGAGCTTGCAAAGGCGGAGCTCAAGGTGCGCGTGGAACAACTTGTGGACCGTATAACCGACGAACACAAGGTCCCGCTCGATTTCGCCTTCAAGCACCATCCGCAAAACGAGCCGGCCGAACAGCTCCAGGAGAAGGTCGAAGACCTCGAGCGGCAACTCGAGCACGTCGGCCCTGTCAACCCGGAGGCGATAATCGAGCGCGAGTCGCTCGAGCAGCGCTACGAGTTTCTCAAGACTCAGATGGACGACGTCGACAAGGCCCGCGCACAACTCAAGCGCGTCATCAAGCAGGTGGACAACGAGATCCAGCAGAAGTTCAGCGAGACGCTCGAGCTGGTGAACGGCCACTTCAAGCAGATATTCTCGACGCTGTTTCCCAACGGCTCGGCGGAGTTGCGCCTCACCGATCCGGAGGACCTCTTGAGCTCGGGGGTCGAGATAATGGCCCAGCCGGAAGGGAAGAAGCTGCGGCGCATATCGCTTCTCTCGGGGGGCGAGACGTCGATGACCGCCCTCGCTTTCTTCTTTTCCCTGTTCAAGGTGAGGCCCAGCCCGTTTTACTTCCTCGACGAGGTGGAGGCGGCCCTGGACGACGTCAATTTGCACAGGTTCCTCGACCTGGTAAGAGAGTTCAAGGGCTCGTCGCAACTGATCCTTATCACGCACCAGAAGCGCTCGATGGAGATAGCGGACATACTCTACGGCGTCACGATGCAGGAGGATGGAATGTCGCGAGTCCTCTCCCGGAAGGTTGAAGAGGTGACGGCGTCCTGATGGCAAAGGGCAAGCGTCTGAAGGAACCGAAGGAGCGCAAGCGCGATCGCAGGGTGCGCGAAGCCGCCGATGCCGCCGCCGCGGCGGCAGCGGCAGGCGCCGCCGCGGCGGACGCGCTGGAAGCACGGGAGGAGGGCCCGCCGGGCGGGATGGACGGACCGGTGCGGACCGCGGAAACCCTCACGGTTGAACCGGAGACGACGGTAGCGGAGCAAGCCGCCTCCCGACAGAGGCCGGCGGAGCCTGCGGAGGACCAGGCCGAACTCCTCGGCGAAGCGGAACGCGAGGAAGAAGCAGGGGAAGAGGAGGAGCCCCGGGAGGCCCCCGAGGAGGAAGGGGACGACGGGAAGCGCCTGCGAAAGGGTATGTTCCGCTCGAGGAGCGTTCTCTCCAGGCCATTCGTGCGCGCGGCTACACGCAAGGCTATCGACCCGGCTTTCTGGGCGGAAGCCGAGGAAGCCTTGATCGCCGCGGACGCAGGTGTCGCCTGCGCCGGGGAGATTGTCGAAGGGGCGAAAAGCAGGATTTTCTCTGAGGGGATACGGGATATCGACGGCCTCAAACAGGCCTTCAGGGAAGAGGTGGCGGACACGCTGCGCTCATTCGGCTCCAGGCCCGCGCTTCCCGAGGTGCGGCCTCACGTGATATTCGTCGTTGGAGTCAACGGCGTGGGCAAGACCACGACCACGGCAAAGATTGGCAATCTGTACAAGCAGAGCGGGTACAAGGTGTTGTTCGCGGCCGCCGACACCTTCCGGGCCGCGGGCATCGAGCAGATGGAGATGTGGGCCCACAGGGTCGGCGCGCCCGTCGTCAGGCACAAGACGGGTGGCGACCCGGCGGCGGTCGTCTACGATGCGCTGGAGTCGGCATCGGCGAGGGGGATGGACCTCGTGCTGGTGGATACCGCCGGAC
>CAZAIS010000107.1:0-7450 GCA_964485255.1 uncultured Acidimicrobiales bacterium
GGGCATGGACAAGACCCTCCTGGAGATTGACGGCAGGAACGTGCTGGACTATATAGTCGGGTGCCTGAAAGATGTATTCGCCTCGGTATTAGTGGTCCTGCCGTCGGACAGGCCCGCCCCGATCGCCGCTCCGCTTCCCGGCGTGGAGTTCATTCATGACGTCCTCCCCAGCAACGGGCCGCTGGTGGGCATCTACACGGCTCTCGAGCACTCTCCGGCGCCCTACGTGTTCGTCATGGCCTGTGACATGCCGTACCCCAACACGGACCTGGTGCGCTTCATGCTCCGAAAAGCCGGGGGCTGGGAGGCCGTGGTGCCGAGGAGCAACGGGCATCTCGAGCCGCTCTTCGCGGTTTACCGGCGCGACCTGCTCGAGAAGATCCGGGCCTTCCTGGATCAAGACCGCTTGAAGATACCCGAGCTGATCGAGGAGCTGGATGTTCGCTACGTGGAGGAAGACGAAATAGCGGCATGCGACCCGGAGTTTCACTCCTTCCTGAACATCAATACGCTCCAGGATCTCAAGTCCACCGAGGGCACGTACGGGGTCCTTTCCGGCAGCAGGCGCCGGAGCCTGTGTTCCACGACGCTCAAGGAAGGCTGCCGTCTCGACGCTTTCAAGAAGCGACAGCCGAGCCGATGAATGGAGGTCCGTTGAGATGCTGACAGTGGAAGAAGCTAAAGAGCGCGTGTTGAGCTCCATCGACAGGTTGGAGGCGGTAGAAAAACCGCTCCTGGACGCCCTTGGGCTGAACCTGGCGGAGGACACCGTGGCCTCTTACCAGATACCGCCTTTCGACAACTCCGCCATGGACGGTTACGCGGTAAGGGCACAAGACGTCGCCGACGCTTCGGCGACGCGGCCGGTCAAGCTGCGGGTCCTGGGCGACCTTCCCGCCGGTTATGCCCCGGACACCGTGGTTGGAGCGAACCAGGCCCTGCGCATCATGACCGGAGCACCCAGGCCCGACGGCGCCGATACCGTGATTCCGGTGGAATTGACCGAGACCGAAGACGGAAACGTGCTGATCATGGAAAAGCTGCCCAGGGGGTCGCACGTGCGCCTCGCGGGGGAAGATGTTATGACCGGGGAGACGGTTATGGCCGCCGGTACGACTATCGGTCCCGCGGAGTTGGGAATGCTCGCCAGCCTCGGCCGTGCCCACGTACGCTGCTACCGGCGCGCGGTTGTGGGAATCATCCCCACCGGCGACGAGCTGGTAGGCGTGGACGAGGAGCTCGAGCCCGGTAAGATCAGGGACTCCAACAGCTATACCGTTTACGGCATGGTGCTGGAGGCGGGTGCCTGGCCGTTGCATCTGGGCGTAGTCAAGGACGAAGCTTCCCTGCTGGAGCGGACTATAATCGAGAACCTCGAGAGCGTCGACCTCTTCATAACCAGCGGAGGGGTCTCGGACGGCGACTACGACATGGTCAAGGACGTCCTCGCGAAGCTGGGGAAGATGAATTTCTGGAAAGTGGCCATGCGGCCGGGCAAGCCCCAGGCCTTCGGCGATATTCACGGAAGGCCCCTCTTCGGGTTGCCTGGAAACCCCGTTTCTGCGATGGTCTCTTTCGAGCAATTCGTTCGGCCCGCACTCATGAAGATGATGGGCAGCCGGCAGATCTTCCGTCCCGAGGTCACCGCCGTACTCGATGCTCGCCTCGGCAAGAAATCGGAAAGGGCGGAATTCATCCGCGTCGTGGCCGAATGGCGTGACGGCGCTTATCATGCGCGGGCCACGGGACCGCAGGGAAGCGGCATCCTGAAGTCAATGGTGCTGTGCAACGCGCTCGCCATCGTGCCGGAAAACACCGGCCCCCTGGAGGCCGGCGATGAGGTCACCATCCAACTGCTCCGCTGATAAACGGCGCGAGGCGCTTACGCGCAGGTGGTGCGAGGCGAGCCGTTCGAAACCCGTCACAGGTGCGCGCCGGCATTTCCGCGGATTCCCCTCCGTGCCGGCGATATGCACAGGGCCGGTCCGCGTGGGCGCAGGTGGTGCGGGGCGACCCGATCTAGAGAACTCCGTTCTCAATCGGGTTTTACTGATCCGGCGGCATCGAGAACCCCCTGTGGGTTGAAGTAGGGCAAGACGTATCCGACGCGCAGCTTCCCAACCGCTGCCTGCTGCGTGACGGTCCGCGGCGGCCCTCGGTTCCTTGACGAATCCGCGGCGGCTATCCGCTACCCGGCGGCCCCTTCGGGTACCTGTTATGTGACGGTCGTCCTGGTCAGGGTCCTGTCCAGGAGCCGGGTCATCAGCCGCATGACGGCCCGGTAGGCGGGCGGGAACACGCGCTTCAGGAAATAAAGGAGCTTGACGTCGGTGGTTGTTATCACCATGAACTTGTTCTTCTCGATGGCGTCCACGATCAGGTCGGCCACCCTTTCCGGCGCGATGGCATGCCTGCTGAATATGGCGCGGCCCTTCCGGCATGCCTCCTCGTCCGCGTTGATTACGGTCGTATGCACGATCCCGGTGTTCACGGCGCCGGGCAATACCACGCTGACTCCTATGCCGTGCTTCCGCAGGTCGAACCGCAGGACTTCGGAGCTTCCGACCAGCGCGTGCTTGGTGCCGGCGTAGGCCACGTGCCACGGCAGTCCTATGATGCCCGCGGTGGACGAGACGGAGAGCACGTGGCCGCCCCTGCCCGAGCGTACCATCTCGGGTACGAAACACTCGATCGCGTGATAAGGTCCCCGGAGATTGACTTCGACTATCCGCTCCCACTGGTCGTGCGTCATGTCCTCGACCTGCGAGAAGAGCGCGATCCCCGCTATGTTGGCAAGTATGTCGACAGGGCCGAACCCGGCGTGTATCTCGTCCGCGAGCGCCTTTACCGCTCCGTAATCGGATATGTCCAGAACCCTGGCGAGGCGGACCTTGCCTCCGCTTTCCTCTATCGCGCGGCGAGTATCATCGAGCCCGACCGTGTCAACGTCAGTCAGAAATAGCTCGGCCCCCAGCCGCCCCATCTTCAGCGCCGTCGCTCTCCCGATTCCGCTGGCCGTCCCTGTTAAAAGCGTCTTGCTGCCCCTGATCTCCAACAGCCTCACCTTCCCACAGGTTTTATTGTTCCGGTTGGCCGGGTCCCTTGACCGGCGCCGTCGATCCGCGTTCAGGCATTATCTTGCGCCTTTTGACGCCGGATCAAGTCCCCCCTTTCCCGGCTGGCCGCCTGGTCGAGGGCAGACCTCAAGCATCATGGCGCGATGCACGTCTCGTGCCGCCTGGTCGCCTGCATAATACCAAGGATCGCCCTTGGAGGGCACGCGTGATAGTGGGCGCATGTTCTCCGTCCCGGCTCGATTCTTCCTTGACGATTCCCCGGGATGCGCTCAGGGATTGGGTGGGCGGACCGGTCGGCACAGTCCACCGGGGCCCCGCTTCCACCGGGGCCCCGAACACCTAAGGCAACACCCTCCTCACCGCCGAGATGAGACTCCGGTACCGGGAAACCTTTTCCACCCTGACCAGGCATTTTGCATGGATCATGAGCCCGCCGCCGATGTAGATACCTACGTGCCCGTTCCGGTTGAAAAAAATCAGGTCCGCCGGCTCGTACTGGCCGCGCGGGACCTCCGTGCCCTTGTCGACCTGGTCGAAGGTGACCCGTGGAAGCTCCACTCCCACTTCCTCGAAGGAGTGTTTAACGAGGCCGCTGCAGTCCCATACGTCTGGCCCTTCCCCACCCAGAACGCCCCTCTTCCCGAGTTCCTTCAACGCGACATGCAGCACCTCGATCCGCCTCGGGTCGCCTCCAATGCTGCCTGCCTCCTCCATTGCCGAATCGAGGTCGGCCCGGGACACGCCGGGGCCGGGGGCCGGACAGGTTCCCCCCGGCGTCGTGGTGGCGGCCGTCGGTCCGCCGGCACAACCGGCCTGGCATATCGCCAGCAGCAACGGCAACATGAACAAAGAGCGGTACCAGCCATCCCTGGAAATCATCCCGTCATCCCTCCTCGTCGGCTACGGTCTCTTTCTGGATTGTCGAGGCCGGGGGTGAAGATGCGATGGGACCCGCGTGAAATCCCGGTGAGCAAGCCGGTGTCGCGCCGGTAACACTCTCGGATGCGAGCAGCTCTTGAAGGCTCAGCCATCAGGGTGGACGCGCTGTCCGTCCGTATCCCTGCCTCAATTTCCAGATCCCCCGGATGAAGCTCGTGGAGAAGACGCGAGCGGGCCGAATGGTCGCCAGGCGCCACGAGGCTTCATGGGGCGTTACTACTGTTGTCCTGAAAGACGTTGTCTTATGCGGTTAACGGGAGTCATCAATCTCTAGGCTCCGTTAAACCGAGAATACAGTACGAACCGGCGTCACGTGGATCCGCGGCTCTTTCAAGCCTATCTCGTCGAGCTCGAAGCGCACGAGATAGGCCCTGACACGGACTGCGCCGTAACCGGCCGGGAAGCCAGTTACGCGGATTCAATTTTCTGCGCGTTGCAGGCCATCGAAAAGGGGTTCTCTCCCGAGTCGGCTTTCTCGCGGGGCGCGCGATTGGCCTCTTGGAACATGCTGGCATTGCTATTAACAAGGGATGCAGGCCAATGAACGAGAGCGAGGCGCTGACAAGTCCTCCGCGAAGCAGCAACGACCAAGGCCTCTACCAAGTCTTTCTGCGCGGGCGGGACGCCAAACACGGTGTTCTTCGACGACCTCGACGTGGCAACGCTGCGTGGACTTGAACACTGTGGAAGCAAGCCTCTACAACCACTGCGGATAGTGGCCTGGAGCAGTTGCTACCGTGCGGCGGGGATTCTCGCTGCCCCGCCTTTCTTGAGCGTGCAGCCGGCGCTCGATCGCTTTTCACATGGCACGAGGCGGGCGAGCAACCTCTTCATCGGTTTCATCGACGGTTCCTCTCCGGAGGTGGAAAGGGAAGCCAAGTCGAGGTACTGCTTGCAGGGGCAGGTTCGAACACTCAAGGTAAGACCGCGCATGCACCCCGCGCTTTTCCACGTCTTTGAGGCCTGCGACTCGCCGAATCGAGGGACCTGGCGATCGGACGGGCAAACAACCGGTGGGATAGACGCTGGACGGGACAGGAGACCACCTGGGTTTGCACGTCCTCCCCGTCTGTAGGATAGCCAGGAAACCCCGTACGCAACGCAGGTTTGAATAACGATATATAACAATCGTTTTCAAAAATACTAATTATTTAACAATAACAACACTCCCTTGGTGGGCATTCGGCTCAACCTCAGGATTATTGAGGTTGATTAATATTATTGTTATGTATTGATAACTATTGTGATTCAAAGCTGCGGTACGGCCTGGTGAGTTCGCTGACCGTGTTAGTTCTGCTGGCGGGGTGGGTTCGATTGACAGGGTAGGTTCACCCGGACTGGCGGGTTCTGCTGGCGGGGTGGGTTCGATTGACCGGGTGGGTCCACCCGGTCTGGGGGGTTCTGCTGGCTTGGCGTGAGGAGTCCCGCGAGGGCTTTTGTTTTCCCCCAGGACTCTTACCGGCTCCCTGTGAACGCGTAACTGTCGTCGAAAAGCTCGTTCAGCAGGACCGGGTCCCCCGCCGCATGGCCTCCACGAACTTCCTCTCCATGCCGACGATCTCTCGATCGATCTCCATGTTCAACCTCATGATCCGGGGTCACGGGCGGCTTCTTGCACGCACTCGGGAATCCTCCGGCGGGAGGCTGGGTCACCACCCCGACCGCTGCACCAGTCGCCATCGCTACCATTATTGTCTGATGCTCGAGCCCGTCGGAACTCATCAGTTCTTCGAGATTCAAAACGAGTCGATTGGCGTGGGAAGCGGCGATAGGTGACGCCGACGCTGGATCCCTCTCCATCATGCCATCGAGATTCCCTGGCGCAACCGCGCCGACCCTTGCGATTTGCTTGTATTGCTGTTAGCATGGGATTTGACCTCACGATTGAGAGCACGATGCTGAAAAACCCGCGATGCGGCGACCCTGCCCAAGGCCTCTACCATCTGTTTCCACGCGGCCGGGGCGGAAGCACGGTTTTCTTCGATGACCTCGACAGGTCGGTGTTCCTCGGCCTGCTCGGGTGCACCGTTTACCGGTTCCGCTGGATCCTGCATGCGTACTGCCTTATGGGCACCCACTACCACCTGCTCGTCGACGCGAGCAGGGAAAATCTCTCGTCCGGCATGCGTTCGCTGCATTCGACCTACTCCAGGCGGTCCAACCAGAAGCACGGGCATCCGGGAGAGGGCCGCCTGTTCCCCGACCGGCTCGTTCACGAGCGGGTCGATGAGGAGTACAGGATGCTGAACGCGGTGAAGTACATAGCATTGAACCCGGTAGAAGCGAATCTCTGCGACCACCCCGGTGAGTGGACCTGGAGCAGTTACAACGCGACCGCGGGAATCCTCGCTCCCCCACCCTTCCTGAGCGTGCAGCCGGTTCTCGAACACTTTTCAAGCGACACCAGGCGGGCGCGCAACCTCTTCATCGATTTCGTCGACGGTTCATCGCCCGAGGTCGAAAGCGACGTCAAGTCCAGATATTACCTGCGGGAGCCGGTTCGAACGATAAAAGCCCGGCCGCGGGTGCGTCCTGTGCTTTCCGATATCTTCGGGGTTTGCGAGTCGCGGGAGTCGAGGGACCAGAAAATCGGGCAGGCGTACAACCGATGGGGTTATACGCTGGACGAGATAGGCGGGTACCTGGGTCTGCATGTCTCCACCATCTGCAAGATCGCCAAAAAGCACCGCAGGTTTGAATAACACTAATTATCAATAGTTCTCAATATTACTATCTTTTAGTCACCAGCCACACTATCTTGACGAATTCCGGCTCGGCCGTGTGATTATTATTGGTTTATATATATTAATGTTATATATTGTCAACTATTGTGATTCAAACCTGCGGGTGTAGTGGAGGTGGCCTTTCCCACAAAGCATGGTGGTGAATTGGACTATTGGTAGGGGAGGCTGGATTCTCATCACACCAATCGCCGCGCCCCGCTCGACTGTGATTGGTGTTGGTGAGGTCTTTATCTGCTCGGTGGAAGTCAATAGACCCGCAGGAATCGAACGAGATGGTATGTCGTGGAATGCGGTGATCGGTGACCCCGACACAGCTTCTCATCCAGCCTCCCCCACCAACGCAATAAGCGTGAAAGTGAAGCAGGGTGATGGTTGCGTTGGTGGGGGAGGCTGGATTCGAACCAGCGTAGGCTGCGCCAACGGATTTACAGTCCGCCCCCTTTAACCACTCGGGCACTCCCCCATCGGGCCTGAATCCATGTGGATATGCCTTTCTTGCCACGTTTTCTCAAGCCACCAGAGTTCCCGAACAACCAATAATGCGCCCTGACTGGGGGGCAGGAGGGGGACACGTTTACTGAGACCTTTTTGCCGGAACTCAGTGGGTATCCGATCATTGTGGCCATGTCCACCGGTCTTGAGTCCCGGCCCGCGCCCGCTGGACCATGACGGAGTCGCGGCTAACCGTGC
>CAZAIS010000108.1:0-7444 GCA_964485255.1 uncultured Acidimicrobiales bacterium
CTTCTTGCCCTCGAAGTCCCTCACCAGCGCCGTGACGAACACGTCGCGGAAGGGGACGTCGTCCATGAACCGCAGCCCGAGCATTATCATGCGCGCGACCCAGAAGAATATGATGTCGAAAGCCGTGGTGAGCACGGAGGTCGGGTAGAAGGTCTCGAGCGTCGGTGTGCGCTCGGGCCATCCCATGGTCGAAAAAGGCCACAGCCCCGAGGAGAACCAGGTGTCCAGGACGTCCTCATCCTGTCTGAGAACGGTGGAACCGCACGGGCAGACCGTCGGGGTTTCGATCTCCACGATCCTGCCACCGCACTCGTCGCAGTACCACACCGGGATCCTGTGGCCCCACCAGAGCTGCCTGGATATGCACCAATCGCGGATGTTCTCCATCCAGTCGAAGTAGACCCTGGTCCAGCGCTCGGGGGTGAACTTGATGCGGCCCCGACGGACAGCCTCGATCCCCCTGGCCGCCAGGGGCTCCATCTTCACGAACCACTGTGTGGAAAGATAAGGCTCCACCTCGGTGTGACACCGGTAGCAGTGACCCACCGCGTGCAGGTGCTCCTCCACCTTTACCAGAAGCCCTTTCTTCTCGAGGTCTCGCACTACGGCCTCGCGAGCCTCGTAGCGGGTCATCCCCCGGTAAGCCCCGCCGTTTTCGTTGATCGTCCCGTCGGGCTCGAGTATGTTCACCTGCTCGAGTTCGTGCCTCAGGCCGATCTCGTAGTCGTTGGGGTCGTGGGCGGGAGTCACCTTGACCGCGCCCGTGCCGAACTCCGGGTCGACGAACCTGTCCGTAATCACCGGGATCCGCCTTCCCGTCAGGGGCAGGTCGAGCGTCCTCCCCACGACGCCTTCGTATCGCGCGTCCGCGGGGTTGACGGCCACGGCGGTGTCCCCAAGCATGGTCTCGGGCCGGGTGGTGGCGACCACCACTTCCCCGGCGCCGTCGGAATAAGGGTAACGGACGTACCAGAGGTGACCTGTCTTGTCCTCGTGTTCGACCTCGATATCGGAGAGCGCCGTATGGCAGCGGACGCACCAGTTGATGATGTACTTGCCTCTGTATATCAGGCCTTCGTCGTAGAGCTCCTTGAACACCGTCCGCACCGCGAGCGAGCACCCCTCGTCCATCGTGAAACGCTCGCGCTCCCAGTCGCAGGAGCAACCCAGGCGCTTGAGCTGCTTGATGATGGTCCCTCCGTACTGCTCCCTCCACTTCCAGACGCGCTCAACGAAAGCTTCGCGACCCATCTCGTGCCTGTCGGTTCCCTCTTTCTCGATCTGCCGCTCCACCACGTTCTGCGTTGCGATGCCGGCGTGGTCCGTGCCCGGCATCCAGAGCACCTCGTGACCCTGCATGCGGCGCCTGCGCGCGATAATGTCCTGGAGCGTGTTGTTGAGGGCATGGCCCATGTGGAGCACGCCCGTCACGTTGGGGGGCGGGATCACCTGGGAGAACGGTGTCTTCCCGCTATCCGGTTCGGCGTGGAAATAGCCTCGCTCTTCCCAAACCTCGTACCAGCGTCTCTCGACCGCTTCCGGGTCGTATCTGGACGGCAGCTCGAAATCCTTGTTCTCTTCGCCCAACATGTCTCACCACCTAACTTGCGAACTTCCACAGATTCTACATTAACCGGTCCCGGGTGGCGCTCACTCCCGCGCGTTACGATTGAACTGGCGGCCGGTCCCGGCGGCCGGGTTCCTCCTCCGGGATCTGTGGTAGAATCTGCAACGACGAAAACGGAGGCGCGCGTGACACTGGCCATTATACTCATTTGCTGTCTGCCCGCGGGGCTCATCCTGCTGGTGATCTTCGCCATCGGTAGTGCCGGCGGCAGGACGTTCCGCGTCGGAAAGCGCGCTTACGCGGATTTCAAGCCGTACATAAACGACCTCAAGCAAAAAGCGTCTCGCGCGGAGAAACTCGCCGGGGGGTTCGCCGGGCGGGCCGAGGGACTCACCAAGACCTACGAGGAGATATCCGGCCGCTGGGCCTTCATAATCGAGACGATCTCCGAGACCACGAACTCGCCCGCTGTCAGAATCGCCGAGATGGCGGGCCGCTTCACCTCCCGCCGCGGGAGATGACGAAGAAGCCTTTATTTCCACGCCGCCGGCCCGGATATCGATCCGCCGCAAGTCATTCGCGGGGGGTCGGACCGCCCGCTCAATGAGAACCCGGTGATGCCTTAAAAGCTCTAAAAGTAACGCGGGCGGCCCGGGCGCCCTGCCGGGCATGCGGCCGTGATCGGATTCGGCAGGCTCAGAATGCTAGAACAGGCGAGAACGTTCGGGGCGCTCCTGGCGGTCAGGCGGTCTCTTCTTCGTCTTCCTTCTCGACCTTGGCGTCGGATCGCGACGTCAGAAGGGTGGGCTTGAAGTTCTCCGAGACCACCTCGCGGGTAACCACGCACTTCACTATGTCCGAGCGAGAGGGCAGGTCGAACATCGTGCCGAGCAGGGCTTCCTCCATTATGGCGCGAAGGCCCCTGGCGCCCGTGGCACGCTCCAGCGCCTTCTCCGCTATCTGCTCCAGGGCCCCATCGGTGAATATCAGTTCAACGCCGTCGAACTCGAAGAACTTCCGGTACTGCTTGACAAGCGCGTTTTTGGGCTTCACGAGAATGTCAGTGAGGTGTTCCTTGTTGAGCGTATGCAGGGTGGTAATCACCGGAAGCCTGCCGATGAACTCAGGTATCAGGCCGAACTTCAACAGGTCCTCGGGCATGACCTCCGCGAGGATGCTCCCTAGGTCGATCTCGTCCTTTGACTTGACGTCGGCGCCGAACCCGACGCCCCTCTTGCCGACCCGGTCCTCGATTATGTCCTCGACACCGGAGAAAGCGCCGCCGCAAATAAAGAGTATGTTGGTCGTGTCGATCTGCAGAAACTCCTGGTGGGGGTGCTTGCGGCCACCCTGGGGTGGCACGCTCGCCACGGTCCCCTCGAGGATCTTGAGCAGCGCCTGCTGCACGCCTTCCCCCGACACGTCGCGGGTGATACTCGGGCTTTCGCTCTTCCGCGCGATCTTGTCGATCTCGTCAATATAGATGATGCCGGTCTCGGCTTTCTTCACGTCGAGGTCCGCCGCCTGGATGAGCTTCAGCAGGATATTCTCGACGTCCTCTCCGACGTAGCCGGCCTCGGTGAGACTCGTCGCGTCGGCGATCGCGAACGGGACATTGAGCAGCCTCGCAAGTGTCTGGGCGAGCAGCGTCTTTCCACAGCCCGTCGGCCCGATGAGCATGATGTTGCTCTTCTGGAGCTCGACGTCATCGGTAGTCATCGCCCCGACCTGGATCCGCTTGTAGTGGTTGTAAACAGCCACCGAGAGCACCGTCTTCGCCCGCTCCTGCCCTATTACGTATTCGTCGAGGAAGGAGTAGATCTCCTTGGGCTTGGGCAGGTCACAGAGCTGGATCTCAGGGCTCTCGGTAAGCTCCTCGGCGATAATCTCGTTGCAGAGCTCGATACACTCGTCGCAGATATATACGCCCGGCCCCGCTATCAGCTTCTTGACGTGCCTCTGGGTCTTGCCGCAGAAGGAGCACTTCAAGAGGTCGCTTCCGTCTGAGAACTTAGCCACTGTTACCTCCGCTGATCGCGCGTGCCGCCGGCCGTGGGATCACTCGCCGCTGTCGACCCTGCGCTGGTGAACCTTGTCGATGATACCGTACTCCTTCGCCTGCTCCGGCACCATGATGAAATCCCGGTCGGTGTCGTCGTGTATCTTTTCGACGCTCTGGCCCGTATGCCTGGCAAGGATTTCCTCCAGCATGTGCCGCGTGCGCAGGATTTCCTTGGCATGAATGTCTATATCGATCGCCTGACCCTGCGTCCCTCCGCTGGGCTGGTGGAGCAGGATCCGCGAATGAGGCGTCGCGAACCGCTTCCCCTCCGCTCCGGCGGCCAGCAGCACCGCCGCGCCGCTCGCGGCCTGCCCTATGCACAGAGTCGAGATGTCGCAACGCACGTACTGCATCGTGTCGTATATGGCGAGCGTGCTGGTGACGACGCCTCCCGGTGAGTTTATGTAGATGTTGATATCCTTTTCCGGGTTCTCGCTCTCGAGAAAAAGCAGTTGCGCCATGACCAGGTTTGCCAGGTGATCCTCTATCTCCTGCCCTATGAATACTATGCGCTCCTTCAAGAGACGCGAGTAGATGTCGAACTGCCGCTCTCCCCGCGGCGTCTGCTCGACCACTATCGGCACAAGTTGTGAACTGATGATGCTCATTTCTGCTCAGGCTCCTCCCCGGTGCCTCCGGCACCAGATCCCGCGATATCCGACGTTTCTTCCGTTTCCGCCGCGACCGCCGCGGGCTCCTCGCCCGTAACGGCGTCCCCGCCGCCCGGCGCTTTAACGTCCGCTTCCGGTTCGGGCGGCGGCCCGGACGGCTCCGGTGCGACGTCCTGTGGCAGATCGCCGGTCTTGACGACCGCGTTCTCCGCCAGCAGATCGGCAGCCTTGGATAGCCTGAGGTTGGCTTTTACGTTGCTTATCCTGTTATGCTTGCGCGCCTCGGAGAGGATCTTCTTGGGGTCACCCCCGGCCGCGATGGCATTCTCGCGGATATAATCCTCGGCCTCGTCATCGGAGACCTCTATATCCTCCGAAGCGGCGACTGCGTCGAGGACGAGCTCCGTCTTCAGGCTGTCGACCACCCTGTCCCTGATAGCTTTCTCTAGCTCGCCCCTGGTTCCCTTCAGGGCCTGAAGGTAAGCCTCCAGCGTCATGCCGCGCTCAGACAGCTCTCCCTCGAGCTGTTCGATCTCGCCCTCGACCTGGCGCTCGATCATCGACTCGGGCAGGTCCACAACCGTGTTCTCGACGACGGCCTTGACCGCCTTCTCCTTGAGCTCGCGCTCGCCCATCGTCTTCTTGATTTCCGCGATCCGCGACCGCAGGTCCTCCTTGAATTCGTCCAGGGTCTCGAAACGTCCGACCTCCTTCGCGAGGTCGTCGTTCAACTCGGGAAGAACCTTTCGCTTGACTTCCTTTATGATGGTCCGGAAGGTCGCGGGCTTGCCGGCCATGGATTCGTCAGGGTATTCGGCCGGGAAATTGATTACAACGTCGAGGATGTCGCCCCTGCGGGCACCCTCGACCTGCTCGTCGAAACCGGGGAGGAAATCCTCAGCGCCTATCTCTATCATGCGGTCCGTGCCGGACTCGCCCTCGACGGGGACTCCGTCGGTGAAGACCTTGAAGTCGAACATCACGTAGTCGCCTTTTTCGGCCGGGCGTGCCTCCACGACCTCGAGAGTCGCGAAGCGGTCGCGGGCGTCTTCGAGCGCGTTCTGCAGATCCTCTTCCGTGACCGCGGTTTCGGGGGCCTCGAGTTCGATCCCCCTGTACCCTGACACCTGGACCTCTGGCTTGACCTCCACCCTGGCCTCGAAGACGACCCTTCCTTCCTCCCCCGCCTCCTTCAAGTCGATCTCCGGGTCGGATACCGGGACTATCCCTGCATTCATGACCCCCATTACGTACAGGGTCGGCAGGCCGTTCTTGATCGCCTCGACCCTGACGTAGTCCTCGCCGAGGTGGCTGTCGATCACCTTCTTCGGCACCTTTCCCTTGCGAAATCCGGGTACCTTCAGGTTCTGCCCCAGGTCCTTGTACGTCTGCTCGAGTATGTCGGCGAGGTCCTCGGGGCCGGCCTCGACCTTGAGCGTTACCTCGTGCCCTTCTCCCCTTACCACTTCGGTCTTCAGGTGACTCTCCTCCCGTCGCCGGCGGCCGGTTCCACCGCCCGTTCCGCTCTTTTACCCTCTAAGGAAAACAATCGCACACACGCGGTGTGCTTGTTCCGTACCATATGGTTTTCGGACCGCCCGGTGCACTCTGATCCGAGCCCCTCCCCTCGAGCTCCCCCTGGCCGTTCGCGACCTGGTGCGAGAGGGGGGACTCGAACCCCCACGGTCCAATGAACCACGGGGTCCTAAGCCCCGCGCGTCTACCAATTCCGCCACTCTCGCCCGGGGAGCGGTCCTGGATCATTGTACCACAGGTGCCTTCTCTGAAACGGCGTTCGCGCGGCGCCCGGAGGGGCGTTTAGAGGCTAGCAGAACAGCTTCGCGAGCTCGTACAGCTCCTTGTCAATCGTCTTCTTCTCGGCAAGGGCCGTCTCGTAGGGAACCGAGGTCACCTTGTTGTCGGACATGCACGCCATGCGGTCGAAGCGGCCCGCCTTGACCATCTCCACGGCGTAAGCCCCCAGGCGCGTGGCGAGTATGCGGTCCTCCATGGTAGGCGAGCCGCCTCTCTGAAGGTGACCGAGGTGAGTAACCCTGGTCTCGTAGCCGGTCCTTCGCTCGAGCTCGTGCGCGAGCCACTCCCCGATTCCGCCCAGCCGGACGTGCCCGAACGAGTCCTTCTTCTGCTCTCGGACGAACTGCTCCTGGGTACCGGCGGGCCTGGCGCCCTCGGAGATCACGATGATGCTGTAATCCCTCATCATGTTCCGCCGCTGCTCGATGCGTTGCTCGACCTCTTCGATCGTGAACGGAACCTCCGGGACCAGGATCGTGTCCGCTCCGCCTGCTACGCCTCCCAGGAGGGCGATCCAGCCCGAGTCGCGACCCATGACCTCGAGGACCATGACCCGGTGGTGCGCCGCCGCCGTGGTGTGAAGCTTGTCGCAGGCGTCCATCGCGACGGTCGCCGCGGTGTCAAAGCCAATGGAGAAGTCGGTGCCGGCCAGGTCGTTGTCTATCGTCTGGGGCACCCCCACGCACTTGACCCCCTGCTCGGCCAGCCTGTGCGCGACCCCGTTGGTATCCTCGCCGCCGATCGCTATGACCGCGTCGATACGGTGCTTGCGAAGGTTCACGATTACGTTTTCCACCCCGTGCTCCATCATGAACGGGTTGGTCCGCGACGTCCCCAGTATGGTGCCGCCGTGCTGCAGTATGCCGCCCACCGATCCCACGAACAGGGGCTCGACCTCGTCAACGACAAGCCCGCGCCAACCGCGCTTTATGCCAATGACGTCATAGCCCTCCGCCCCGCACTTGTGCACCACCGCGCGGATCGCCGCGTTTATCGCGGACGAGTCACCGCCACCTGTCACCAGCGCGATCCTCAAGATGGACCCCCTCCGTTCAATTGATCCTCGTCAAGCAGTACCGTCCGCCAACCGCATAATACTAGGCACGGGCGCTCTCTCCTGCCCCCCTCCCCCACCTGTCCTCGCGGGTCAGCCTCTCCTGTTTGTAACGAAATCGATACAGTGCTAAACTCCCTGTTGCTTTTTCCCGTGGGCCGTTAGCTCAGCAGGCAGAGCAGGGGACTCTTAATCCCAAGGTCGCAGGTTCGATTCCTGCACGGCCCACCACTCGCTTTCCGCATAACCATGCGGATCGTGCGATTTGAGCCTCAAGATATGGGCCGTGCAGTTCATCGGAATTCTACCCATATTCGACCTGCTCACCGACACTA
>CAZAIS010000109.1:0-7436 GCA_964485255.1 uncultured Acidimicrobiales bacterium
CCAGATGATACCGGTCGCGAGCGTCCCCACGTAGAGGACCTCTTCAGTTACGTCGTAGTAGTAGGACATTACGCCTTCGCCGGGGTCCGCCCCGGGCCCCCCCATGCTCGCCCATGGGTACTCGGCGAGCGCCCGGCCGGGCGCAAGCGCGAGGACCGCGCCCGCCGCGAGCACGACGACCAGCGCGATCATCGTAGCAGCCGAGAGAGCCCTCACCGGGCGGACCCGGCCGGTGACAGCAATGCGGTTATCGTGCATGACCTCATCTCCTCCTGCGGGAACCACCGCCATTGTCCGGAAACCTCCGCAGGTTCATTCTCCGCTACGGACCTAAAACCTGCCCCACTGCGCCGGGCCCGCAATGCGCGTTCGGGCACCCGGCCCTCCCGCCGTTGCGGTATACTTGGACAGCGGCGCGTGACGTACCAGGATGACGCTGAGGAAGGGTCGAGACTGAAAAGGGCGGTCGATCCGGGCATGGAACAGTGCAAGTTCTGCGGAAACCCGTGCGCGACGGTCAGGCGCCACGCGGTCCCGGAGTGGTTCCTGGCCGAGGTCCAGGCCGACCCCGGGACCATATCCTCCCACACCATCTACGACGTAACGGGCCTGCGGGCCGGGCACTTCCACTTCCCGGACGTCGTCGAGAGGACGCACGAGAACGTAACCGACTACTGGATCTGCGAGGGGTGCGCGTACGGCTGGCTGGAGGAGTTGAACGTCGCCGCGAGGGAGCCCATGGGCCGACTGCTGGGCGCGGAGGTGAAAGACGTCGCTTCGATCGAATCGCTCGAGGGGTTTCTCGGGGACAACGCGGAGCTCCTTGCGAAAAGCGCGTTCGAGGTCGTACTCCAGTGCGACTTCGTTGTCGAGAGCGCCAGTATCCCCGAGGCGCACTACCACTCACTCTACCGCGGACGCCTGCCTCACGGGCTGTTCGTCGAGCTGGGTTTCACCGATGAGCCCAGCCGCTTCCGCATCCTCAGCGGGCCGATCGAGAACTCGCCGTCTGACATGTCGATATGCGAATACCGCGTCGCTTTCCAGGCCGGCAGGATGGTCATGATGGTCAGGCACGTAAGCGGCGTCCCTTACGACCCGTACCCGGCGAACATTGTCCTCTACCCGGACTTCGCCCTGGGCGAGGAGCTCGCGATCATGAGGAACGGGATAGAGATAATCGCCTGGGACATCCTCGCCATGGAGTATTCGAACGAGAAGGCCCGCGCGGCGGAGAACACGTTCCTCGGCATCTACGCGGAGGACCCGGCGCCCAGGAGCCGCCATTACATGGACGACTCCTGGCGGGACCCGTTCGAGTGAGCGGCCCCTGGTCGCTTCGCGGGCGCCCGGCATTCGCGCTCGCGGTTCGCGGCGACGATTCACGGGTAGACCTTCAACTGTAGCCTCGCGGGCCCCCGGCTTTTACGCGCGAGACCCTGAACCCGACGCCTCGCGAACCCGGGACCTGAGACGAGGCTACTTCGGTGGAGAGGCCGACGTTGGGTCTGACGCCTCGCGTGCCCGGGACCTGGCGCTTCCGGCGCCGCAGCGTATTTATTTAATGGAGCGCTTGGTCCATAATCGACGGGACAGTTGAAGTATCGTCGGTTTGCAGGTACGCCGGTGGCTCCGAAGAGTCCCGGGGTTGCGGCACGGGAGGGCCAGATGAGAAAAATCCGTACTAACATGAAGTCAGTCGCCGCGATCGCGGCGCTGGCGTTGCTCCTGGCCGCGGCGGGAGCTATCGCCCTGCCCGCGGGGGCGGCGGCCGCGGCAGGCGATCAGTACCCGACCTGGTACCTGGCCGAGGGCTCGACCGCATGGGGCTTCGCGACCTGGATAACAATCGAGAACCCCAACGACAGCCAGGTAACCGCGCGTGTCACGTACATGCCTACCGGCGCCCCGAACGCTCAGAGGGACGTCACGCTGGCGCCCATGAGCCACACCACGCTGTGGAGCAGCGTCATTTCGCAGGACATCGGGGCCAAGGACTTTTCCACCAAGGTCGAATGCCTCCAGGGCAAGACCATCTGCGTCGACCGCACGATGTACTGGACCGGGCAGGGGGCCAAAAGCGAGGAGGGGCATTCGTCGGTCGGGGTCACCGCGCCGCAGACCACCTGGTATTTCCCCGAGGGCTCGTCGAACTGGGGCTTCGAGTGCTGGATCCTGGTCCAGAACCCGCAGGACACCGTAGCGACGTGCCAGTTCACCTACATGGTCGAGGGCGTCGGGCCGGTCCCCAGGAATCACGAAGTTCAGCCCCATTCGCGTGCTTCTTTCTCGATGAAGGACGACGTCGGCGTGTGCGACGCGTCCATCAAGGTGGACTCGAACGTACCGGTCATCCCCGAGCGCGCCATGTACAGGTACAACAGGCGCGAGGGTCACGAGTCGATAGGCACCACGTCCGTATGGAAGCAGAGCTACCTTGCGGAGGGGACGACCGCCTGGGGGTTCACGACTTTCGTGCTCATACAGAACCCCAACGGGTTCAGCAACAGGATCACGGTTGTCTACATGACCCCCTCGGGCCCCCGCCCCCAGCCCCAGTTCGTGATGGCCCCGTTCTCGCGCAAGACCATAAGGGTGAACGACGTCCTCCCGAGCACGGACTTCTCGACAACGGTGGCGGGCGCCGACGGGTCGGTGATCGCCGAGCGGGCTATGTACTGGGGCGAGGGCAGCGCGCTCGGGGAGGCGTGCCACGACTCTATCGGCCTCACCGAGCCGCACACGACCTTCTACCTGCCGGACGGCTGGACCGGGTACACCCCGGTGCAGGAGAAGACTTACCAGACCTACACCCTGGTACAGAACCCCAACGTCGTAGCGGTGGAAGTGCGCATCACTTATCTAACCTATGACGGCAAGGAGAACAAGGTGATCACGGACACGATAGCGCCGAGCAGCCGCAAGACTTACGACATGGCGGGCGCCTTGAAGGATACCAAGGCCGCGATCGTGGTCGAGTGTCTGACCGAGGGCAGCAAGATCCTCGCCGAGCGCTCCATGTACTGGAACAACCGTGGCGCCGGCACCGACACGATCGGCGGCTTCTCCGATTAGCACTTCGGGGTAAGTCACGCACGACGCGCGTACGTGTCACCACCTGGAATAAGGAATAGCCAAGTCTGTTTTCTGACAGGGGCCGTCTTTGAAACATGTCTTTTCTCGAGTCGTATTTCGCAAGTTGCATGGGCGCGGGAATTCTCAGGGGGGTGCGCGACTCAAGAAAAAGACGGACACCTATTATTAGAGGTGTAACATGAGAGCTTGCGGGAAGATCGCCGCTACGGCGGTGCTGGCGGCGGTCGCGCTTCTGCTGCTCGCGCTGCTTGCCCCGGGATGCGGCACGAAGACGGATGAAATCTCGTCGACACCGGGCGCCACGGCGCCGCGGATCGGCATCGCGACGTGCCTCGAGAACGTTGAGGAGCCGGCGGACAGCGGCACCGGCGACTATGAGCCCCGGGAGACCGCCCCGGAGCCCGGCGCGGACTCCGCGGGGGAGTACCGGCCGCTGGACGCCTCGAACCCCCGGGCCCTCGCGGCGCTGGGGTCGCACAAGTGGAACAGCCGGCAGCTCCACAGGATCGACGAGACGATCAGGAAGTCAGGGCGCAAGGGCTTCACGTTCGCGGTGCTGAGCGACAACCACTGCAACTACCCCGTGTTCCGCGGCCTGCTCGACAAGATCAAGAGCTCGAGCCCCCAGTTCGTTATGCATTGCGGCGACCTGGGACAGACCGGCAGCAGGGAGAGCTTCACGACCTTCATCGATAACCTGAAGTCCTTCCCCAAGCCGCTGATGGTCGCCATCGGCAACCACGACCTGACATTTCACGGGTCCAACAAGAGCAACGCCAACTTCAAGGAGTTCTTCGGCCGGACGTACTACGCGTTCACGCTCCGGCGCTGCAAGTTCATAGTGCTGGACGACTCAAATCGCACCGGGCTGGGAGCGCACCAGACGAAATGGCTCGCCTCGCAGCTCAAGAAGGCCGACAACAAGAAGAAGTACGACCACTGTTTCGTGTTCATGCACGTCCCGCTGAAGGACCCGTCCCACCACGGCCCCGGCCTGGGCCACGGGATACTGGACAGCGCGAACGAGCGCAAGATGCAAAAGCTCTTCGACAGGCACCACGTGAGCGTCATCTTCACCGGCCACGTGCACGGCTGGTTCGAGGGCAGGTGGGGCAAGACCGGCTACGTGATAACCGGCGGTGCGGGAGGCACGCTCGGCGGCAGCGACCCCAAGCACTTCTTCTACCACTACCTGCAGGTCACCGTGGAGCCCGGAAAGCACCCGAGCTGGAAGGTCGTGAAGCTCACCAGGGCGGCGACCTCCCGGTCCGTTCTCGTGCCGCTCGCGCTTGTCGTGCCGGAGAGGGCATGCGCCGCGAGCGGGAGCCTGCGCTCGTAGAAAAACCGTCCTGGTCCCCTTCAAAACCGAGGTGGCAATGAGGAACGCCGTAGTCATAGGGGCAAGTTCCGGGATTGGGAGAGAACTCGCGAAGCTGCTTGCCGCCGCGGGTTACACGGTGGCGGTCACCGCGCGGCGGACCGGACTCCTGGAGGAGCTCGCCGGCGAAACGCCGGGCATCCGCTACGCGCGGCACATGGACCTCCGCGATCCCGCCCGGGCGGTCTCCATCCTCGACGGGCTGATCGAGGAGATGGGCGGGGTCGACCTGGTGGTGGTCAGCGCGGGCACGGGATTTTTGAACCCGGAGCTGGACTGGGACAAGGAAGAGCGAACGATCGAGGTTAACGTGACCGGCTTCGCGGCCCTCGCCGGGGCGGCGATGAAGTACTTCCTGGAGAGGGGCGAGGGGCACCTGGTCGGCATATCCTCGATAGCCGCGCTGCGCGGTGGACGCGAGGCCCCCGCCTATAACGCCTCCAAGGCGTTCGAGTCCAACTACCTGGAAGCCCTTCGCTCGAAAGCCCGGAGGGAGCGCGGAGGCGGCATAACCGTCACCGAGATCATGCCCGGGCTCGTGGACACGGCGATGGCTAAGGGTGAGAACCTCATATGGGTGGCGCCGGTGGAGAAGGCGGCACGCCAGATACTCCGCGCCATCGAACGACGCAGGAAGCGCGCGTACGTAACCAAACGCTGGCGCCTGGTCGCCTGGTTCTTCCGCATTTAGGGTCCATCCGGGGTCAGGCACGTGGTGTTGGTCATCCGGGGTCAGGCACGTGGTGTTAAGTCAGCGCATCCGGGGTCAGGCACGTAATGCTACACATCCGGGGTCAGGCACGTCGTGCATCCGCTCCCACGCATCCCAAAAAGTAAATCAAAAAAGTAAAAAGTGAACGACGCCTCTGCTGTGATATTGTAGGGGCCGTCGGCAATTGTGAAAGGCGGGTGGATGCAATGTCCCGAATCCATCGAATCATCGCGCTCTTGCTCTTGTTGACGCTCTCGCTGCCCGCGGGTCTCGGCGCCCTGTCGACGTTGCCGGCGTCGGCGGCGGCGCCCGGCGGCGAGGGCTTCAGGTGGACTTCGCAGGAGACCGGGCAGTCCGTCGTCATCAACGCGGTCTGCGCCATAAGCGATACCAACGTATGGGCAGTGGGATTCGGGGGTGTAATCCTGCACTACGACGGCAGGTCGTGGAAGGAGGACCCGCAGTCCGGCTTCAACCAGAACACCTTCTGGTCAATCTCCGCCCTGGACGAGAACCACGTCTGGGCAGTGGGATGGAACGACGCGATCATCTTTTACGACGGCACGAAGTGGGCGAACCAGTCTCCGGTGGGACCGACCGACCTCATGGGCGTGTACGCGCTCGACCGCGACAACGTCTGGGCGGTGGGATCGGCCGGGACGATCCTGTTCTTCGACGGCAAGGACTGGAGCCCCAAGGGCTCAGCCGCCGTTCTTTTCGACCTCACGCAGGTTTACGCGCCCGACGCCAACCACGTGTGGGCGGTGGGTCCCTTCGGCCACATCATCTTCTACGACGGCAAGGAATGGAGCCTTCAGGACAGCGGGACCGCCCGCGACCTCGTCGCGATAGACGGCCTGGGCCGCGACCAGATCTGGGTGGCGGGGCAGGACGGGACCATCCTCTACTACGACGGCACCGACTGGGTCCAGGAGCACGGCGGGCTGGGCCAGTTCTTCTATTTCAGGGGCGTGTTCGCGCTGGACTACGACAACATACTGGTGGTCGGAGACACCAATGAGGCGGGCTACGGGACCATCTATTCGCTCGAGCCCGACGGCTGGCAGCCACTGGACAGCGGCGTGAAGGAGCACCTGTTCGGCGTCACCATGGCCGATTCCCTGAACGCCTGGGCGTGCGGGGAGCACGGCGCGATTCTGTACGGGACCAAGGTGAGCGATTTCTATTTCGCGGAAGGCACCTGCCGCCCGGGGTTCCAGCCGTATTTCACAATTCAGAATCCAGGCGCGCGGACGGCGAAGGTCAAGATCGAATACATGAAAGGTGACGGCTCCGCCGACGAGCAGACCCTGAACGTGGCGCCCCGGTCGCGAGCGACCGTGGACGCGAAGGCAGCCCTCGGGGAGGGGGACGATGCCGCGCACGACTTCTCCGCGCGCGTCACCTCCCGTAACGGCACGGCGATCGTGGTCGAGCGCCCGATGTATTTCGACTACAAGGGCAAGTGGACCGGCGGGCACGACGTCGTGGGAGCGACTTCGCCGGGGGACACGTTCTACTTCGCGGAAGGCACGGCCAGGCCGGCCTTCGACACCTATATCACGATAATGAACCCCGGCGACGAGGACGCGCCTGTCACCGCGCGGTACGCGAGGGGCAACGGCAAGGTCGCCACGCAGGCCATCATGGTGCCGGCACGCGCCCGCTCGACTCTGCATCCCGCCGACGTTCTGGGGAAGGGCAACGACGCCGCCCACGATTTCTCGACGGTTGTCACGACGTCCGCCCACGGAGGCATCGTGGTCGAGCGCCCGATGTACTTCGATTACGGGGGCGGGTGGACCGGCGGAAGCGACGTCATCGGCGCGCGGAATACGTTCCCGTTCTGGTTCCTTGCCGAGGGCAACACCAGGCCGGACTTCGACACGTTCATCACGGTCGCCCACCCCGGGGGAAAGGAGGACGCCAGGGTCCGGGTGCTATACATGCGAGGGGACGGGATGATAGCCGAGCAGGCAATTTCGGTAGCCCCCGACACCCGCGCGACGATCCACCCCGCGGACGTGCTGGGCACGGGGGACGACGCCACGCACGATTTCTCGGCGATAGTGATGTCCACCAACGGCGAATTCATAGTCACCGAGCGGGTGATGTACTTCGACTACAAGGGCGAGTGGACCGGCGGGCACGCGGTCATGGGCGCGACGGACCCGGCCACCTCGTACTACTTCGCGGAGGGCACCTGCCGCCCGGACTTCGATCCGTACCTTACGATCCAGAATTTCAATG
>CAZAIS010000110.1:0-7421 GCA_964485255.1 uncultured Acidimicrobiales bacterium
GGGTCACCGGCCGGCGCGGTTTCTCCACACAGGAATGACATCGATCCATGAGCGACTCGCATTGACAGCCCCGCCTGTCTTGCGTTAGTAAAATCGCAAGACATGAAGCTTGTCGAGCGGGGACGGGTAGCTGATGGCGATAGAGAACGCGCGAGGGAGAATGAAGGACATCAAGGCGAGGATCGCCGAGATAGACCTCGTGTGCCCTGGTACCCTCATAGAGAGGAAGAAGACATGCGGCAAGCCGAACTGCCGCTGCGCGTCCGATCCAGAAGCCATGCACGGTCCCTACTTCGAGTGGAACAGGCGAGAAGGCGGCCGGCTCGTACACAAGACGGTTACTTCCCAGGAAGCGGAGAGGATCCGCCGGGCCATCGCCAATCAGCGCGAGGTGAAGGCTCTACTCAGCCAATGGGAGCGTGAGTCGATCAGGAGCATTCTGGATTCATCTTGAATCCAGACCACTCGTCGGGAAGGCGGGTGGAGCGCCCGGATAATTCACCAGAAAAGGCCTTGGCGAAGCGCGGAATGTAGGTTAAGACACCTTCTTGTAATACAATCAGGATTAGTCTAATCTAGATTGTACTATGGAATTCATCAACAGAAACGAGGAACTCAAGGAGTTGGAACGCCTGTACAAGATTGCGGGCGCGAAGATGGTGCTCGTGTACGGGCGGCGGCGGGTGGGTAAGACCCGCCTGCTTCAGGAGTTCGCGAGAGGCAAGCAGGCTATCTTCTACACTGCGGACGCGAGGACGGAGCCCGACCAGATCGAGGAGTTCGGGGCGAGGGTGGCCGAGTACCTGGGGCCGCGGGCGACGCTGGCGCGGTTCGGGAGCTGGGCTGACTCTATCTCCTACTTGATGGACGAGCTTTCCCGGCAGAGAAAGAAAGTCGCCCTAATTCTCGATGAGTTCCCAGAGATAACCCACCAGAACCACGCTGTGCCCTCCAGCCTGCGGGCTATCTGGGACAGGATAGAGAGCGAATCGAGCGTGATGCTCATCCTCTCCGGCTCGCTTGTTGGTGAGATGGAGAGGCTCGCGCAGGGGAAGGAGCCCCTTTACGGTCGCTTTCGGGGCAGGTTGAAGCTGCGCCCGCTCGATTTCAGCGACGCGTCGCTATTCTTCCCCGACAGGAGCTTCGCCGAGAGGGTTGAGGCATTTGCCGTCCTGGGAGGGATGCCCGCCTACCTTTCGATAGGGGCAGACTCTCCCGGGATCTGGGAGACCATATCCGATGACATACTGAACCCCCGCAGCATTCTCTACGAGGAGGTCCCCTTCATGCTCTCGCAGGAGCTGAGGGAGCCGGCCAGGTACCTTTCCATCCTGAGGGCGATTGCCCGGGGGCTCACCCGACCTGCCCAGATAGGTGGAGCGACCGAGCTCAAGGCCCAGGCCGTCCATAACTATCTAGCCCGCATGGAGCAGATGGACATCACCGGGCGGATGGTGCCGGTGACAGAGAAAAGTCCTGAGAAGTCGCGCAAGGGAGCCTACTTCATCAGGGACAACTTCGCGAGGTTCTGGATGCGCTTCGTGCTGCCCAATCGCTACCTGGTCGAATCGGGTCAGACACCCGCTGTGATAGAGAGCATCAGGTCTGCCTTTCCCGGCTTTGTTTCTCCCACCTGGGAGGAGATAACAAGGGACGCGGTTCGAGCCCGAGGCGCGAGAGGGGAGCTGCCGCTGGAGCTGACCAGGGTGGGGCGCTACTGGGACAACAACGTCGAGATCGACGTATGTGGACTCGGCAAGAAGAAAGACAGTTACCTCTGGGGTGAATGCCAGTGGCGTCGGGAGAAGATGGGACCGGAGGTCCTGGACAATTTAAAGGAAAAGGTCGCCAGCGCGGGTTTCGCCGGAATAGGAGAGCACCATTACCTGCTCTGCTCGAAGTCCGGCTTCAGGGCGCGCCTCGTTGAGCGCGCACGAAAGGAAAACATCCTGCTCTGGGACATCGGAGAGGTCGAAGCAATCGTCTCAAATCAGCGGTGAGGCGACCATCCGGCCCCTCTCGCTCACACAGGGTTTGATGAGCTACATGTCAGAGACCCTGCACTGTTCGATGGAGAAGGCATCAATCTCGTCGAAGGTGGATATCCGGCACGGGAACGTGGGGATGCGGTAATCTCCGAGTACCTTCATAATGGCACCCGTCAGCGTCCCAGCGCGCTTCTCATCCGGGACCAGGAAGCACAGCCGCGGGAACAGGACACCGCCGGTCACCTCTTTGTATTCCTTGGATAGATAGTACTGGTGGGCGCGGTAGGTATTCCGCCTCAGGACGGGGATGGTGGTGGTGTCCCGGTCAACTTCCAGGACAATAGTCCTTTCCCCGCGCTCGCATTCGGCGGTGACCTTGACATGTAAGTCGGGGTCGTAGGTGAGCCTCTCCCCCTTGAAGGTGAAACGGAACGTGGCGTCCCTGTCTCCACATCCGACATCGAGAATGAGACTTCCCCGGGTCACCTCTCAAACCATCTCTATCTGCCTATTATCTACCCGAACTGGACGCTACCAAGGAATACTGGAAGATACTGAAATTACGAAAATGCCCGTTATAAAGGCAATAACGGGGGTTTTTCTCAGTGTGTCCAGAATGGCGAAAACGGACTCATAATCCGCGTGTCGCTGGTTCGAGTCCAGCTAGGCCCACCAACCACTCCGAACCGGCAACCACACCACGTGGGCCTTGCTGTACGAGAACCAGCGAAGGGGTCACCGACCGGCGCGCACTCTCGACACAGGAATGACGTCGAACCATGAGCGATTTCGAATGGCGTGTCCCGCCTAAGGCTCAGAAAAGATCGAGGAATGCCGGCGGTCTCGCGCCGGTTGGGGTGGTTCGAGTCCAGCTAGGCCCACCACCACCCTATTCCACTACCACGCCACACTTCACCCACCAGGCGAACTCAATCGAGCGGACTATCCCGCAGATATGAATAACAATAGTTATCAATATATAACAATATGATTCATAAACCTCAATAATACCGTGGTTGAGCCAAGTATTCGTCAAGGGAGCGTTGTTATTGATTAATAAATAGTATTATATAAAACTATTGTTATATATTGTTATCTAAAGTTGCGCCATCCCCGGGCGGAAGACGATCTCCTGCCTTATGATGAAATCGAGGACCTGCACCACCGGGGTGGACTTCAACACTCGACCTGGAAAGCCCCGTCCGCGAGCCAGACGTGGCGGAGCTCTTCACCGTTTCTGCCCTCAGACCTGCGCTTCCTCACCGGTTTCGCGGGGACACCCGCCACGACCATGTTGGGATCCACGTCTTTCGTGACCATCGATTTAGCCGCGACGATCGCCTGTTCCCCAATCGTGACGCCCGGCAGTATCATCGAGTCGCTGTAGACTTTCACGAAGTCCCTTATGACCACCCTCGCGTAGGTCCGCTCCTCGTGCACGGACTCGGAGTGGCCATGCGTGAACACCATCACATTTTCACCGATCCCGACGCTGTTCCCGATCTCTATTCCGCCCTTCGAGTCGAGGAACGTGCCCCTGTTGATGAACACGTCTTCTCCGGCCGCGATGTTCTGGCCGAAGTTGAACCCGACGTTCTGCTCCGCGTTGAAGCGCGCCCCGCATCGCTTGAACAGGCGTCCCGCGATCATCCGCCTGAACGGAAAGGCGAAGTTTACGGCGAGTCCAATCGGCAGGCGGTCGAGGCAGTCCCACAGGAAGTGAAGGCAGCGCTGCTCGTCGGTGAACCCCAACTCCCGCGCTTTCGGGAGGTACTCGCTGTACAGGTGAATCCCTCCCAGGATATCCGTGGGGATATCACCGGCGCCCATCAGGTCGAGAACGAGGTGGGCGCCCGACCGGTCGAGCCCCTTGTCGAAAACGCGCTGTATCTCCGCAAGTCTTTCCGCGATGTTCATTACGCCTCCACCTGGTGTTTGAAGTATCAAATCGTCTGAACAATATCAGATACCCGGCGGTAGCCTTCTTTCAAGAGCTCGTTGTCATCGTTGGAGCATGTGATGAGGCCCGGACTGGAGACGATTCGCTCCCGGATGGTTGATTCTCTTCGCGCAAGGCTCGAAGTAGGCATGTTCGGGGCAGGCACCGGGCACTCTACCGATTGCCGAACAGGCGCTTCACTCGTGCCTTGATCCTCGCCGTGGGCCTGGAAGAAACGGCCTGCTCAAGCTGAGCGGCGTGCGCTTCCGTATGAAGCAGGGCGTCGTCTCTCGCGGCGAGGTCGGACTCGAGCAGCTCGAGGCGCGCCTCCAGGCCCTTTACGTGCCGCTCCAGGGCCAGGCATCGCCCCTGGAAACGGGCAAGGTCTTTCACCTTGCTTTCCATGAACGGCTCCCGCCAGGTCCAGCGCTCCGCCTCCAGGCGGCCGCCTCCATTCACCATGTCCTCGTATACCCAGCAGCTCGAGCACGGGACATCCCCTCCGGCGCGGGCCCCGCCCACGAGCATCCGGCGCGCGCGTCGCATCTTTTCACTGTTGACGCAGTCCAGGAGTCCTTCGTCGAACGCGTTGCCGCCGAACGCGTTTTCGGGGTCGGTGTAGCAGCACCCCAGCATCGTTCCGTCGTGATTGACGAACGGCGCAACGAACAGGAACGGACAGGCCCCCTGCCTGTTGTGAGAGCCGTAGAGCTTCTGGAATTCCTCGACGGACGCGTAACCGAGCAGGCCTCTCACCAGCTCCCTGTCTCGTATGGGTGAAAAGACGGAGTCCAGGGCGCGGTATTTCATCCGCGCCGGGTCTTCCGGGTACAACTCAGAACCCGCGCCGCAGGTGCCGATGTCAGGCATGAATTGCATGTCGAGCCGGCCGGCGAGCTCTCTCGCCGCCGAGATCTCGTGCTCGTTGAATCCGAAAATAATGAATTTCCACGTCAGGAATGGAAAAGGGGAATCGTACTCTCTCTTGTAGTCGTTTATCTTCCTCACGTTCTCGAGCACCCTGGACAGATCGCCGCCGACGCGGTAAGTCCTGTAGACATCATCGGAGGCGCCGTCGATGGAGACGAGCAACGAGCGCACCTTGTAGCGCACCAGCGCTTCGAGCGCTTCGTCGCCGGCGTCGTTCAGGTTCACAGCGTCTATGAGGACCTCTACGTTCCTCTCGAACGCGCACCGGAGCATCTCGACCAGATCGGGGTTCAGGAAGAGCTCGCCGAGGCTCACGAAGTTAACCGTTCTCACCCAGGTGTTCTCACCCAGGAGGGACTCGAAATCAGCCGCACGCAAGTACCTCTCGACACCCTTCTCCTTCATGCGCCTCACGTAGACGGCGGACGTGCACTCCGGGCACTTGAGCTGGCACACCGACGAAGCGTTTACGCATATGCCCGCCGGCTTGACGATCATGGGATTCCCGCCTCGGTGACCATTCAGGTTGCACGCTCCCGACCTTTTGTACCCCGTCCCTTTCCGGCGGCATCCCGGCGGGGGAGCCGCCAGGAAACAGCGTATGACGTTCGAGGGAGCGCCGCAAGCGAGTCCCGCTCAGGCTAGTGACCGCCGCGCGCCGGGCGCCGGGGACGGTCGTCATGCGAGCGCCGGGGCTCGGGCGCGATCGATCCGCGCTGAGCGAGCGCCCGGGCTCGGGCACGATCGAGGCCCGCGGTCCGCGCGCCGCGGGCGTGGCAGCCGGGGTTGTCGATATCGTGCCGTCGGTGAACAATACCACTTGAGAACAACCATCGGTAATCGGCCTCGCGCAATCGAGCCGGGCCGGGACAAGGAGGCGGCAGGATGGGCCAGTTCAGCGACGCGTTCATGAGGATACTGAACCGGGTGGACCAGGCGCCCGCGCGTCACCGCCCCAACGTCCTGAGGCCGGCGGTGGGAAAGAGGGTCGAGGTGGACGACATCCTTGTGTCGTTCAAGGTCTTCGGCGAGGGAGACCCGCTTTTTCTCATCCAGGCGTACGTCTCCACGATGGACATGTGGGACCCGGATTTTCTCGCCAGGCTTGCCGGCCGGTTCACGGTGGTCATCTTCGACAACCGGGGAATGGGGGGCACTACCCCCGGCTCCGCCGATTTCACCATGGAGCGCTTCGCGAAGGACACCGCCGGGCTCATGCGGGCCCTCTCGTACGAGAGCGCGCATGTCCTCGGCTGGTCGATCGGCGGGGATATAGCGCTATGCCTGGCGGCGAATCATCCCGAGCGGGTCCGCAGGCTGGTGTCTTACGCGGGGGACTGCGGCGGGGCACAGAAAGTCACGGCACCCAAGTACAAGGACATACTCAAGGACCTGCACGGTGTCCAGGGGGTCATGATGAAGGACGCGCTCGCGGCCCTGTTTCCGGGGTGGTGGATGGAGGCCCACCCCAACTACTGGAAGAGGTTCCCCATGCCCACCGCGGTGCCCAATGCCGTCAACGTGATGAAGCAGGACAACGCTTACGAGACCTGGGAGGGCGTGTACGACAGGCTGCCGGACATGGACCTCCCGGTGCTCGCGCTGACCGGTACGGAGGATGTGTCTACGCCGCCGGAGAACGCGAGCATCCTCGCCGGGCGTCTGCCGGACTGCAGGCTGGTCGAATTCCCCGGGGCGGGTCACGGCCTCCAGTACATGTACCCCATCGGGCTCGCGAACGTGATAATCGACTTCCTAGCGGAATAGAAAGCGCCGCGGGCCGGCTAGCCCGGGTTGCCGGGGGCGGGTCCGGGCGCCGGCTGATGCCTTGCCGGAACGTCAAACGACGTGCCTCAAGCGTCGCCTGTCAAACGGCGTTCGTCAACCACCGTGTGCCAACCGCCGTGCCGCAACCGCGCCTCAACCGACGTGCGCAACCACCATGCCGCAACCACCATGTCGCAACCACCATGTCGCAACCACCGTGCGTGAACCGCCGTGCGTGAACCAGCGGCGGTCGATGGTCAGCGTCCCAGGATCTTGTTCTTTTCCTGCTCGAACTCCGCGTCGGTCAGGACGCCCGATTCGTGGAGCTCTGCGAGTTGCTTGAGCTTGCCGATGTCTTCCTCGGAGATCCCCGCGGGTTTCGGGGGAGCCGCCTGGGGCGGCGCGGCGGCCTGGGCCGCCATCTGTTGGGCCTGCAGGGCCTGCGCCTGGGCGTCTTCGATCCCGTCGTCGACCTGGTCCTGCCGCCTTGCCGAGCGCTTTCCGACAGCGTAGGCGCCGCCGCCGATTACGGCGGCCCTCATCAACGGTCTTCGTCTTACGAATGGGGGCATTGTGTTCCCTCCGTGTTTAAGGGTCTTTCATACGGTATTCACCCGCGGACGGCTCCCTCATAGCTCCAGGCCTTCGAGATCCATGCCGAGGGCAAGGGCGATCTCCGGGGCCGCCGCGACTACCCGGGCCATGCCGACGGTCGGGGCCAGGGCGATGAGCACGCCCAGGATCTCTTCAGGGGTTACGCCGCTTTCGAGCGCCACGCCGACCTGCCACACGTATGA
>CAZAIS010000111.1:0-7418 GCA_964485255.1 uncultured Acidimicrobiales bacterium
CGGTGGTAGGGGGCATCCCCTTCGAGTCGCAGAGACGCTATTCGGCGAGCGTTTTCGAGGATGGGGCAAGGAGGGGCGTCGCCGTAAAGGGCTCCGCTGAAGCGGTACTGCCCTTCTGCGGGAGAATGCAGGGGGAAGAGGGGCCGGCGCCGCTCGACCGTCCGGCGGTCGAAGAGGAAGCCTCCGCCCTCGCGGCTGAAGGTTACAGGGTGATAGCCCTTGCCTCGGGGGAACTCCCGGACGGCGCCCGCCCGGAGGTCTTCGACGAGGCGGAAATGCCACCGCTCGTCCTCCTGGGGCTCATAGGGTTGATCGATCCCCTGCGCCCCGAGGCCGCGGAAGCAGTCGCGAAGTGCCGGAGGGCGGGGATCGAGGTGGTCATGGTGACCGGCGACCACCCGGCCACCGCTCTGGCTATCGCCCGCGAGCTCGGCATCGCCGAATCCGAGGATGAGGTGGTCACCGGAGCGCGGCTCCTTCATCTGGGGGAACCCTGCGGGGAGCGCTTCAGGGAAGCGGTAGCCGCGTCAAAGGTCTTCGCCAGGGTGCTCCCGCTTCAGAAGGTGGCGATAGTGGAGTGCCTGATGGAGCTGGGCCATTTCGTGGCGGTCACGGGCGACGGGGTCAACGACGCTCCCGCTCTGAAGACGGCGAACATCGGGGTCGCCATGGGCAGCGGGACGGACGTAGCCAAAGAGGTCTCATCCATCATCGTGACCGACGACGACTTCGCCTCGATCGTGGCCGGGGTCGAGGAGGGCCGGTACGCCTATGACAACATACGCAAGGTTACCTGGCTGCTCGTATCACAGGGACTGGCCGAGGTCCTACTGTTCGCGGCGGTGCTCATCGCGGGCCTGCCACTGGCACTTGTCGCCGTCCAGATACTTTGGCTGAACCTGGTCACAAACGGAATCCAGCACGTGACCCTCGCCCTCGAGCCAGGTGAGCCGGGAACGATGATGAAGCCCCCAAGGAGGCCTACCGAGCGGGTCTTCGACACCCGCATGATAGCTCAGACGGGGGTCGCGGGCCTGACGATCGGCGCGGTCAGCTTCGGGGTCTGGTATTACCTGCTCAACGTCATGAACCTAGAGGCGCAGGCCGCCCGCAACCTGCTTCTGCTGCTGATGGTCCTTTTCGAGAACATGCACGTCTTCAACTGCCGCTCGGAGTCCGTCTCGGCGTTCAGGGTGTCCATAAGGCGAAACCTCCTCTTGCTGGCCGCGGTGTTCGCGGCCCAGGGTGTCCAGGTCCTGGCCATGTACGTCGGGTTCCTGCGAAGGCTCCTGGAGACGTCACCGGTTACGGCGCCGCAGTGGTTCTGCATGCTCCTGATCTCCTGCTCGGTCCTCGTGACGGTAGAGATATACAAAGGTATCGGTTCCAGGCTATGGGCGAGCCCGTCGCTCACTGGGGGTGGATCTTGATGGTTAAGAAGGTTCGAGAAGTGATGACGCGAGACCCGGTGACGGTAGGCGCCGACTCGCCCGTGCGGAGGGCGTTCGAGCTGTCGAGGGAACAGGGGCTCCGGCGGCTGCCGGTGATGGAAGGGGACATGCTGGCCGGCATAATAACCGACAGGGACTTAAGGGTGTTGCAGACCATCTCCGGGGCGGCATCCTTCGCGGAGAGGTACCGCGACTTCCTGCTGCAGACGATGTCCGTGAGGGAGGCCATGACCCCCGACCCGCACACGATAAGCCCGGACGCCGACCTCGCCGAGGCCGCCCGGCGGATGGTGGAGCTCGGCGTCGGGGGGCTGCCGGTGGTGGAGGGCGATCGCCTGGTCGGGATACTGACCGCGACCGACCTCATCCGGCTGTTCATAGACGTGCTGGAGGGTAGGGGGACCTGAACCGCCCGGCCCGCCCGAGCGGGCAGGAGGACGCGCGCCCGGCGCGCCTGGCGCGTACCCGCCCGCGCCGGGATTCGTTAAAATAGTGTGCGAGGTCAAAACGGGTGCGCTACCTGGAGGTAATCATGAAGAGACTCCTGACGGTCGTTGTCGCGATCGTTCTCCTTTTCCCGGCCCTGGCGGTGATGCTCCCCCCGACCCCCGCCCTGGCGGCGGTCGAGATCGACCGCGACCGCATCAAGCAGGTGATATACCCGACGTTCGGCTACCCCGCCATCATAAAGGGCGGCGAGGAGCTGACGATCGAGTTCGACCCTCGCAACCAGGACTGGAGCAAGGGGCTCATGGAGATGACCGACTTCGAGGTCAGCGCGACCACGACCAACAGCGTGTTCCCGGTAACCAGGGCGCTTCCGCTCGAGCACTTCTCGGTAGGCTACAGCACCCACTGGCCGGAGTACTCGCAGGCCTCCGAGCCGCGCGCCAGGCTCTACCGGGTGACGGTTGACGTCCCCGAGACGCTGCCGGTCCACCTCTACGACCTGACCGTCAAGGGGCGGAAGGCGGACGGCTCGTGGCTGACAGATTCACAGCCGCACGCGCTGCAGGCCGTGGACGAGTTCAAGACGGACTTCAAGTACGCGCAACTGACGGACATCCACGTCTACGGAAGGGAGGTCAACTACCCGACGTCGTACCACCACGAGAGGGGCTACCGGCACGAGGCATACAGCGAGACGGACGGCTACGGCGCTCCCTATTACCACAAGGCCGTCCAGCAGATGAACAGGGCGAACCCGGACTTCCTGGTGTACTCGGGCGACTACGACTACTCGCAGCAGTGGCTGTACAAGCAGAACTACGCCGACTTCGACGCCTACAAGAACTCGCCCTGGAACGGTAAGTATTACGAACCATGGTTCGAGATGGACTGGTTCTACCAGGAGACCCTGAAGCTCAACGTCCCCGTATTCATGGTGCTCGGCAACCACGACGGGTACTGCCGGTACGACTTGTTCAACCTTAACCTGGAGGAGGACTACATGGCCTCCTGGAGGGACCTCTTCGGTCCGCAATACTACTCGTTCGACTATGGACCCGACTACCACTTCAGCGCGGTGGACAGCATGGACTGGAGCACGAAGGACAGAAACCTCCACTGGTTGATACCCGACCTCGTCCTGAGGCCCGGCAAGTGGCAGGGCCAGGTGGGCTCCGGCGGCGACGCCTTCCAGGCCGGCTGGTCACAGGCCAGGGAAGACGCGATAAACGAGAACAACTTTACCGGCCAGCTCCTGTGGCTGAAGAACGACCTCGAGGCGCACGGCTCCTCGGCCATGAAGACGATAATCCTGCATCACGATCCCTGGAAGCTCGGCGGTTCGGGGTCGCAGTACGACGACGCCAGCTTCCTGGGGATCAAGTTCGGGGGCAAGGGCGCCGGCCGCCTGTCGGTCATCAAGCTGGCGCGAGAGCATAACGTCTCGCTCGTACTGTCGGGCCACGACCACAGCGACTCCTACGGCTCGATCCCCTGGAAGGCCGGCGGCGGGGAGGTGAAGTTCGCGAACACGACATCTACACAGTTCCCCGACGGCAGCGGAACGGACATGTGGCCCTATCCCGGCCACCGGTACATAAGGGTAGTGGGCGACCAGGTGGCGAACTTCTACTACCTGCTTGCCGACGACGAGAGCGGGAACCCCCTGCAGTGGTCGTGGCCTTCGTACGCGGGCACGACCGTGGGCGGGCCCAACAACTACGAGAACCTGACCACCCCGAGCATCGAGTCCGCCTGGAGCGGGCAGCCGGGGGGCGGCGAGAGCCTTGACTGCACCGTCACCAACCACCACTCGGGATACCAGTTCATACCCGGAGGGGAGTGGAGCGGCGACCTCAACGGCGCGGGCATGGAGTTCGCCATGCCGCGGCTGTCTGACGGTTACTACTACGAGGCGGCCAACGGCGAGTTCGGGGACATCTTCGACAGCGACGTGGGCAACTACAGGACGTACGAGATGACCACCGACGTCGAGCACGCGGCCGACGGTGACAACCCCACCGTCAAGACCGTGGCCCTGGCGAAGAGCGCGACCCCGGATACCCAGGCGCCGACCTGCGCCACCTTCGAGATCGACGGGGGAGCGCCGACCACCCAAGACGTGCTTGTCACCCTGACCAACGACGCGGTCGATCCCGGCGGCTCGGGGCTCATGGACATGAAGATATGGAACGACGGACAGAGCGAGGATGACGCCGTCTGGCAGCGGTACGAGACCGAGGTCGGATGGGAGCTCCGCCACCTCGCTGGCACCAGGACGGTCTACACGAGGTTCCGCGACCGCGCGATGCCCGGCAACGTCTCCGAAATCTACCAGGCGTCGATCGGCCTGGTTGGAGCCGCGCCCACGATCGACTCGGTTTCCCCGGACCACGCACGCGTCGGCGACGAGGTCGAGATCGACGGGGCGAACTTCGGCGAGCCCAGGACAGAGGAGGACAAGGTGCGCTTCAACGGAGTGCAGGCGGACGTTACCTCCTGGACCGATACGCGGATAACCTGCACCGTGCCGCACGGCGTGTGCACGGGCATGCTGACGGTATCGACCGACGCGGGCAGCGTGGGCACCGAGTTTCACGTGGTGCCTTCGATCGACTCGGTAACCCCCGACTACGGGTATAACGACAGGGTCACCCACGTGTCGAACCTCGCGGGCACCGGCTTCTACGGGGTGGAGGGCCCGCCGACGGTGAAGCTCTGGAGCGGCGCGACCCAGGTGTTCGCGTCGAACGTGGACGTCGTGTCGCCCCAGCAGATCACCTGTGATTTCGACCTCGCCGGGGTCCCGGTCGGCTTCTACAGCATCACCGTGCAGAACAACGACGGCTACGGCGACGCCCTCGCGGGCGGCTTCAGGGTAGACTACCCGCCACCCGAGATCGACGGCATTACCCCGGCCTCGGGCGTCAACACGGGCCCGGTGGACATAACGGACCTCGCCGGCGGATACTTCCGCGACGGCATGAGGGCCTTCCTGATCAGCGACGGCGCCGAGATCGAGGCCACGGACGTGGTCCTTGTCTCGTCCTCGCGCGCCACGTGCACGTTCGACCTCGCGGGCGCCGCGCCCGGCGCCCGGGACGTCCAGGTGATAAACCCGGACGGAAAGGCGGCGACGCTCCAGGACGGGTTCGAGGTGTTGAACCCGGCGCCCCGGCTCGACGGTATAGACCCCTCGCGGGCGCTTGTCGGGTCCCCTGACACGACCGTCAACGTGACCGGCGCCGACTTCCTGGCCTCGTCGGTGGTCCGGTGGAACGGGAGCGACAGGGCCACGACCTTCATAGACGCCAGCAACCTGCAGGTGGTCATCCCCGCGGCCGACCTGTCCGCTCCGGGAGCTTTCCCGGTGACGGTCTTCAACCCGGCCCCGGGCGGGGGGACCTCGTCGGCAATTGATTTCGACGTCTTCTACAACGCCCCGACAATCGCGTCCGTGAGCCCGACCTCCGCGACGCGCGGCAGGACGGTCAAGATGACGGTCAAGGGGTCCGATTTCAGGGGACCCGACGGTAATATCCTGGTGAGCACGGGGCCGGGCGGGGCGTGGACCGGCACCGTCAAGTCCTGGACGGCGCTGGAGGTTGTCTGCGAGATACCAATACCCGCAAACGGCCGCACCGGCACTTACGACGTTTCGCTCCAACACCGGGACGACGGGAAGAAGGCGACGCTGGACGAAGCGTTCACAGTGACTTACCAGCCGCCGGCGGTCGTATCCGTGACACCGGAGAGCGCCCCGGTCGGCCGCAGCAGGGAGCTGGCGGTCAAGGGTAGGGACTTCCGCCGGGGCGCCACGGTGAAGCTCAGGCGCGGCGGCCTCGAGATCAAGGGGTCGGCGTATGACTACAGCGGCCTGCCAGGCCGTTTCACGGCGATGTTGGACTTCGGCGGCGCAGCGACGCCCGGCAGGTACGATCTCGTTGTCGAGAACCCCGACGGCAAGACCTCCACGCTGGCGGGCGCCTTCACGGTTACCGGCGCCGGGCAGTCGAAGTGGTACCTGGCGGAGGGATCGACCGCCTGGGGATTCGACACCTACGTATCGGTGCTCAATCCCAACCCGCGCCCGGTTGACGTGATTATCACCTGGATAGACTCGGGGGGCCGGGCCGCCCGGCAGGCCTTCGAGACGACACTCCCGGCCGAGAGCCAGGCCACGGTGAACGCGAGGGACCACGTGGGCGACAAGGACGTGTCCGCCGTCGTCGAGAGCAGGAACGGCGAGACAATCGCTGTGGACCGGACGATGACCTGGAACGGCCCCGAGGCGCACGCGTCGGTAGGCGTCACGGCGCCGCGGACGACATGGTACTTCGCCGAGGACTCGACGCTGTTGGGCTTCGAGACATGGGTGCTCGTACAGAATCCCGGTGACACGGAAGCCAACGTGGAAATCAAGTACATGACGGAGAACGGCGGCCCCAGGATCGCGAGGAAAGCGGTCCCCGCGAACTCCAGGCGGACCTACAGCATGGCCGCGGACGCGGGAGAAGCGGACGCCTCCATCCAGGTTTCGTCCGACGTTCCGGTCATCGCGGAGCGGGCCGTGTACAGGAACAACCGCCGGGAAGGCCACGAGACCGTGGGTGAGTACCGGCTGTCGAGTGATTACTACCTGGCCGAGGGAACGACGGCCTGGGGTTTTGACACGTACCTGCTGGTGGTCAACGCCCATGACTCGGCGATGGACGTATCCGTGTTCTACCAGACGCCGGCCGGCGAGGTCGCCTCCGAACCGTTCCGGATGCCCGCGAACTCGAGGAAGACCATCAAGGTCAACGACGTGCCCGGGGTGAGGGGCACCGATTGCTCGATACGCGTTCACGGCTCGAAGCCCCTGATGGCGGAGAGGGCGATGTACTGGGACAGCGGGAGGGGGGAGGCGTGCCACTGCAGCATCGGCACACCAGCCCCGAGCGACACGTGGTACTTCGCCGACGGCGCGTGCGGTAATGGGTGGGAGACGTGGACGCTCATACAGAACACCAATGACCGCGCCGTGCGGGCGGAGATACGCTACCTGGCGAAGGCCGGAGGCCCGGACGCCAACACGGTGAAAACGGTGACGGTGCCGGCAAGGTCCAGGGTGTCTGTCGACATGGCCGCTACGGCGTCCTGGAGCTCCGGCGGCGGGACGGCGATAACGTCCCTGACGGAGTCAGGCGGCGGGAAGCTGAAGCTGATCGTCGAGAGGTCCATGTACAAGGACGGCCGCCGGGTGGGCACCGATACGATAGGCGGTTACCCGGTCTCTGATTGATAGCGGCCGGCCGCCGGCGGGAAGACTCGAAGGGCTCCGCCCGAGCGGAGCCCTTCGTAGTGTGGAAGCGGGCGACCGCCTTCGCGCCCGCCCGCGATTCAACAGTACCGTTTCAGTTGCCGGGGCTGAAACCCACGACGTCCGTGCCGCCGGGCCAGGCGCCGCCGTACAGGAAGTACATCGGCCTCTCGACTATCACCGGGTTGTCCGCGATGATCCGCGCCGAGATCATCAGG
>CAZAIS010000112.1:0-7400 GCA_964485255.1 uncultured Acidimicrobiales bacterium
GAACTCCGAGAGAGGATCAGAGACACCCGCGTATTCGCCAGGGTTGTGCCGGAGCAGAAGCTCAGGATCGTGGAAGCCCTAAAGGCGAACGGCGAGGTGGTGGCGATGACGGGGGACGGGGTCAACGACGCTCCGGCGCTCAAGTCCGCCGACATCGGGATAGCAATGGGGCAAAGGGGCACGGACGTGGCCCGCGAGGCCGCTTCACTGGTGCTGCTGAATGACGACTTCTCATCCATAGTCGCCGCGGTCAGGCTCGGGCGCCGCATCTACAATAACCTGAGGAAGGCAATGGCCTACATAATCGCGGTGCACGTGCCGATCGCGGGCATGTCGCTCATCCCGGTGCTGCTAAAGATGCCCCTGGTACTCCTGCCAGTTCAGATCGCGTTCCTGGAGCTCGTTATCGACCCGGCATCCTCAATAGTGTTCGAGGGCGAGCCCGAGGAGACGGACGTGATGGCGCGCCCTCCCCGCGATGTGGAGGAGCCCCTCTTCGACAGGAGGATGCTCGCGGTCAGCCTGATCCAGGGCCTCGTCGTGCTGGGGATAGTCCTGCTGGTATTCGGCGTCTCGCACTGGGTGGGCTCCAGCGACGACGAGGCGCGCGCGATGACGTTCACTACGCTCGTCATCGCCAACCTCGGCCTGATACTGACCAACAGGTCATGGAACGCCACCATCCGGGCCACGCTCCGCGCCCCCAACAGAGCTCTCTGGTTCGTGATCGCCGGCACCCTGGTGTTCCTCGGGCTCGTGCTCTACGTGCCGCCACTGATGAGGTTGTTCAAGTTCGCGCCCTTGAGTGCCGTCGATGTTGTCATCGCGGCGGGCGCGGGAGCCCTGAGTGTTGCTTGGTTCGAGGCCATCAAGTTCTACAGGAGCGCAAGGTCCGGGGCCCGGGCCGGCACGCCCACACCCGGCCGTCGCCGGTACGGGTCCCGAAGTGAGAAGCGACGCGGGCGCTCCTAACGGGCGGCTCCCGGGCGTCCGCTATACGCCCGGTGGGGGCTGACAAGAGTCGCTCGAATCACTGTATGGCCTCGCCCTGTTTGACCCACCCGCTTATCTCGAAGACCTTGTCCAGGAGCGCCTGGGCGGACTTGCCCTTCAGTGGGACGGTCTGACAGGAGTCGTTGATCCGGTAGGGGCGGAGCTCCAGCGATACGAGGGCGTCACGGCGGAAGTCGCAGCGGAGCACGAAGCCGCGGCGGGTCTGCTCGCCGACCTCCTTGCCGTTTATCTCGACCTGGCGCTGGTCGAAGATGAAGTTGCCGAGGCTGTAGGCTATGAACTTGCCCTTGTAGTACTCGATGGACTGGACGGAGTGAGGGTGCTGCCCGATCACCATGTCGGCGCCCGCGTCGCAGGCCTTATGCGCCAGGGCGACCATCGAAGCGTTGGGGTGGTAGCGGTACTCCTCGCTCCAGTGAAAGCAGGGGATGACCACGTCCGCCTGTTCCGCCGCTTTCCTGATGTCGCTTTCGACCATGGCAACGTCCTCGGCGCTGTCGGGGTTGAACGGCGGCATCCGTATCCAGGCTACGCCCGCTTCGTCGGCCGTGGCGTCGATGCTCCCCTTGATGCTGTTATAGGAGAGGAAGGCGAACCTTGTCCCGTTCGCTTCCATGATGGCGGGCCTGTGCGCTTCGGCGTAGTCATGCCCGCCTCCGGCGTACTTAATCCCGGCCCCCTCGAGGGTCTTCAGCGTGTCGGTGAACGCCTCGCGCCCGAAGTTCGTGCTGTGGTTGTTTGCGAGAGTCACCATGTTGATCCCGAGTAGCTGCAGGCCCCCGACCGTCTTGGTGGGCGCCGCGAAGGTCATGCCCTCGAAGGGCGCGTCGAACCGGTCCGTCAGAGGGCACTCCAGGTCGCCGAAAGCAATGTCGCTCCCCTTGAGGAGAGGCCGGGCGGGCAGAAACGGGTAATTGGTGCCGTGCTCCTCCATCGCCTCCGCCACGTGCCGCGCCGGGATGATGTCGCCCACCGCGGTTAAGACCGAGGCGGTTCCGTCCCCGTAGTATCCGCGGATATGCCGCTCGAGCGCTTCGACGTCGGGGTTCTGCTGCTTGAGGATTATCCCGGTGCGCTTCCACGAGAGCCAGTACTCGTGGGCGGGCTGTAGGATCTTGTGCAGGTTACCCGCCTTGAGACCCATGGCCGGCAGACCGGTTACCGGAACGGATTCGTAGCCCTTTCGCGGCTGCTCTCCGATGAAGACATCGGCCCTCGAGCTGGAGGTGAGCTTCATCCGCCCGCCGGACTTGATGAATGATTCCACGATGGGCTTCATGTCGGGCGCCGCCGCGCCTGAAATCGAGATCCCCCAGGTCGAACCACCGGACGTGCCGGAGCGGGCGGCCTGGACGTAGACGAAGTTGGTGAAAGCCAACGCGAAAGCGAGCGCGGCGATTACTATAACCGTCGTGCCGACAATCCACGAGTAAGCGCCGCGGCCGTGCCTGCCGGGGCCGCTCAACCGTGCCGCGAGGTGCCGGACGCGCCGGTAGGCGCCGGCGGGTGAGAAGCGCCCGGCGGCGTCACCGGTCATCGGGTCCTTCTTCTCTTGAGCAGTTTTCCGGCGATCCCAAGGTACTTGAACCTTCCCCCCGTCATGGGCCACTTCAGTTCTTCTTTTACGAGCTCGCCCCGCGCGAGCAGCCTGTCGGCCTCTTCCTTGATCGAGACGAACCCTGCCTCGCGGGAGTTCCCGCGAGCACCGGCCCGAACCGCGTCCAGCTTCTCCAGGAGGGCAATGTTGTCCCGGAGGAAGTCCTCCATGGACCGAGCGTACTCCCGCGGTATCTGACCGTGCATTGATTTTATTCTATTGAGCTCCAGCAGGGCCTCGTAGGTCACGTCCACTATATCCTGCCTGCTGAGCCAATCGGTACTGTAACCCAGCATGTCCCGCCAGTGCGGTTCCAGCAAGGCCTGCCTGTGGTCCTCGAGGGTGTGAAAGCGGACCCTGTAACCGTGCCTGGAGGCGTGCTCGCGGGCGATGCTTCCCGGGTCGAGGAACGGGGCCAGCGGACCGATGAGCGGGTTGACGCGGTTGCCGAACCGCTCCAGGAGTTCCCCGCAGTAGGATACGGTATCCATCACTGATTCGCGCCCCTGACCCTCTATGCCGATCATGAAGAAGACATCGAATTTTCCGCAGCCTGAGCCCAGGGCCCGCCCGATGCACTTCTCGAGGGCCCGTGCCGTATACGGCTTGCCGGCGAGCCGCCTGAGGCCGTCGTCGTGCGTTTCCGGGGATATCTCGATGTCGAAGTTCGGCAGGGCCTTCCCCAGGCGTTCGAAGAACCCGGCGGGCGCCGGCTCGAACAGCTCGAGCACTATATGGTTGGGCGGGGACAGCCGCTGGAGTCGCTCGATGACTTCGTGCGCGTACTCCTCCCCGGGCTGCCTTATGTCCCCTATGAGGAATATCGGCGCTCCCATGATCGAGGCGAGCGATTCGACGTCACGCGCGATTTCATCCGGGCTGCGAATGGCTATGGCGTCACGGTTGAAGCACGCGCTCATGGCTCTCGCGGAGCCGCCGCAGAAGGCGCAGTTCTTGAGGCAGCCCTTGACGGTCAGCACGGCGCTCACGGGGTAGGACCACCACCCCCGAAAGGCCCCGATCCCCTTGTAGTCGAGGTTCCGGACAGCGGAGCGCACCATGAAACCGTAGTTGTCACCCAGGTGTGACAGGTCGGCCGGGACGAACTCGAGCGGCGTGGAGAAGAACTCTCCGCCGACGCCCCTGTACGTCAGGTTCGGGATGGATTCCATGCCGGCATCGGGGTCCTCGAGTGTCTCCATCAGCCTGCGCAGCGGCTCCTCGGCGGAATCACCCCTTACGACGAAATCGACCTGGGGGTATTCCATGAGGGCCTCGTGGAATACCGTGGCGGAGTAGCCTCCCATTATGACCGGCGTGTCCGGATGCCCCTCCTTGCACAGGCGGGCGATCTCGAGGGCGCCGTGGGAGTGGGGGAGCCAGTGGAGCCCGATGCCGAACGCGCGCGGGTTCAACCGCCGGATGAGACGTTCCACGTCGAGGCCGGGCTCCGCGAGCATGCGTGCCGCGAGGTTGATCACCCGGACCTTCATGCCGTGGCGCTCGAGGTACTCGCCAAGAAAGGAGAACCCGATCGGGTACATCTCGAAGAACGGCCCGGAGGGCACGAGATCGGCTATCGGGCTCGGCATTACGAGCATCTCGCGGAAATCGTAGACACTGGGCGGATGCAGGAGCACCAGGTCCGTCTGTCGTGTCAATTTCACTAGGGCAAATACCTCGGTGGATAAGGCGGCGCGGCAATCGCGCGGTCACTGTCTCCGGTCCGCGGCTGATTCTACCACTCATGCGGCGCGGGGCCGCCCGGGGGCGAGGCCGCCCGGGAGCGCGGGTACACGGGCACGAGGGATCGAACGGCTTTGGAAGAAGTCAGCCGCTGGCGGCCGTAGCTGTCCGTCCCGCCGGTGGAGATGATATCGTGCCGGTGGGGCGAAGGGTGTTGACGATACGAGAGGATAGTCATGGAGGAGACGAACCTGATAAGGAAGCCTACCAGGGACTACCAGTCGTTCTCGGGCACGAGATGGGGCCTTTGGGAGACGCTGTACGCGCGCAGGTCCCACAGGAAGTACCTGCCGTTGACCCTCGATGACGCGACCGTGAGCGACCTGGAGCAGCTCGTGGGGCTTGCCTGCGCCGCGCGCGGAGCGAGGCCGGACAGCATAATCGCCGTGAGCGAGCCCGGTGCCGTCGACGCGGTAAGGCAGGTGGCCTACAAGGGAGTGACCAGCAAGATCAACCTCTGGCTCGCCAAGGCTTCACTGGCGGCATGGCTCATCATGGACCTGCCCGCCCCCGACGTGTACGCGCACAGGCCCCTCGAGCTGCCGAGGTCGGTGCTCGCCCTCGAGGATTCCGTCCTCTGGCTCACCGAGCGCAGGCTGGCTACGTGCTGGCTGGCGGGTGTCAACCAGCGGGAAATAGTCAAGGTGCTGGGGCTGCCGGCGGGACGCTCCATACCGGCCGTAATATCCGTCGGCAGGCCGGCCGTCGAGCTGCCTCGGCCGGCGAGCTACGGAGGAATTTCCTACCAGATGATGACGCGCCGGAGAAAGCCCCTCTCGAGTATTGCCTGCGTCGGAGACGCGGGAACGCCCTACGAAGCGCCGGATATCACCCCGGGGGGCTTCTCAGCTCCGGACAGGGACATGAGGACGATACTCGAGCTTATCAGGGACGGAATGCCCGGCTCTTCCACCGTGGCGCCCGCCGTGGACCTCGCCTTAGACTCCTGCCTGGAGGCGGCCCGCGTGGCCCCCAGCGCCAAGAATTCGCAGCCCTGGCTATTCGTCGTAGTCACCGATGCCGGTGGAATCGAGAGGCTCAGGAGCATGTGCCAGGAGCCGCCACCCGCTCCCTGGAAGGTCGCGATGATCGCCGCGGCGCAGGACCGGAAGCTCGAAAAGGTCATTCTCGACAAGCCGTTCTGGGACATCGACGTGCCGATCGCAATGTCCCACGTCTCGCTGATGGCGGCGTCCATGGACTTCAGGCCCGATGTTGTCACCGCCGGCATCGACGAGCCCGGCATCTGTGGCCTGGCGGCTCTTCCGTCCGGCATGAGGGTGGCGGGCATAGTGGGTCTGTCCTGAAGCGCGTATTGCAGTAGAATCAACCCGATGGATCAAAGCGGAGGTATAGATGGGACGCGTCTGGGCCGTTTCCTTCGGGGAGAAGGAGCGGATGGACCTCGAGCGCATACTCGTGGACGACGACCCGAAAGCGGCGCTGTCGTTCGTGAAAGACGTAATCTACCCCAAGGTGAAAGAGGCCGAGAAGCCCGGGGCCTGCTTCCAGGACGTGGAAAAGCCGGTGGACGGGGTGGCGCGTCAGGTCAACAGGCACAAGAGGCTGGGCACGTTCGACTGACGCGGCCTGTCCGCGCTGCCGGGAAACTGAGTCGTTGAGCTCGAAGCGGAGGTTCGATTGACAGGGTATCTGCAGGAGGAGAAGTACATCGAGGTCTGCGGGCACGAGGTCTGCTACGTGGACGAGGGCGAGGGACCGGCCATGTTGCTGGTACACGGGCTCGGCGGCTCGATATGCAACTGGGCGCCGACAATAGAGCACTTCAAGCGTTCTCACAGGGTGATCTGCCCGGACCTCCCCGGGTTCGGCAAGTCGGAATCGCCCGGCTCGAGCGCGGACGTGGAGTCCTTCTGCCGCGCGATACGGGAGCTGCTCGCCCGGCTGGGGATCGAGAGGGCGGTAGTGATGGGCAACTCGCTGGGCGGCATGATATCTCTTCACCTGGCGCTCGAACACCCGGACATGGTCGAGTGCCTCATCCTCGTGGACGCGGCGGGGACGCACAGCTTTCCCGAACTCCTCAAGGCCGGGCTGCGGATGCTCCCTGCCCGCTGGGTCAAGCGGTTGATCCTGTTTTTTGTCTCCTATCTCGTGCGGTTCAGGTTCGCCTACAGGGCCGCCGGTATATACCAATTGAACGAGTACACGAGGTGCCTGTTGCGGGAGGCCGTCGATACCGCCGCAAGGCCGGACGTCGAGGAATACCTGGATACGTACCGGCTGGCGGCCCTTACCGCGGTGAGCTCGCGCTGTGACGGGCGCCTGGGTGAGATAACCAAGCCGGTACTCATTGTCTGGGGGCAGAAGGACCTGGGCCTGCCGCTGAAAATCGGTCAGAGGATGAACCGGTTGATCGAGGGGTCGTTCCTGGTGGCCATTCCGGAGGCGGCGCACGTGCCGCAACTCGACCGCCCCCATGCTTTCAACGCGGCGGTCGACAGGTTCCTGGCGGGCGCCGGCCGGGTGGCAGGACCGCCGGGGATGAGCGTACCGTAACCGCGGGGGCGTCCCCGTACGACGGGCGGGCCGGGACCGAGAATTCCCCACACGGGGCGGGCTGCCCGGAAACGCGGTGCCGCGCGGTCCGGGGGACGCCGGCGCGACGCTTACCTCGATCGAGGAGACGGCCCCGCCTGCGTGATGAGAGGAAACGTGGAACGCGAACCGGGAATCGAGGGATCCGAGCCCGCGGGAACGACCTACAGGGAGGTGATTGGCCTCGGTACGTGGCCGGCCGTCCTGGTGGGCGCGTTGCTCGTCCTCTACGCCGCGGTCACGATCGGGGCCTTCGTCAAGCGCATGTGGGGGACCGCCCTGGCGATGGGAGCGCTGGCGCTCGTGCTGGGGTTGATTCTCGCCAACTTTTCCAGGCTGACTTTCGAGATCACCGATACGGATGTCGTCATCGGGTACGGGGTATTCAAGCGGAGGTTCCCTCGCGCCACGGTAACCTCCTGCGAGCCCTACGAGCTTACGTTCGTCAACTACCGGAGTTACGTCATCAGCAGGGGCCTGGACG
>CAZAIS010000113.1:0-7400 GCA_964485255.1 uncultured Acidimicrobiales bacterium
GCCCACTGGAAGGCGGTGCCGCCGAAGTCCTTGACGATCTTCTTGAAGACCTTATTGGTCCGTGCCGGGTATTTCATGAGCGCGCGCTTGTCCCACGCGCGCCAGTCGTCCGCGCTCTTGATGAGTCCGCCGCGGTACATCGGCGTGTCCATGTTCCCGTACTTGTCGAACCCCAGGTCGTAGGCGCGCCCGTAGATGTCTGTTGCCGTCCTCGAATCCTGGAACTGCCAGATGGGCACGTGCATGACCCATGCCGCGTCGTACCCGAACCTCACCGCTGCCTCCGTACGGTCGTACGCGAAGTCGTCCAGCACCTTCTCCATGATCCCGGTCTTTCTTATGGCCGGGCCCAAGAAATCGATCAGCTTCGTGGTGTACTTGTTGGAGAAAAGGAACCCGAGGGGGGCAGGCTTCTTGTCGATAATCCGGTAGACATTGGCGAACTCCTCCATCACGTCGAACGTCGGAACCCGATCGGGCTCCCCCAGCTCCAGAACCGCTCCCACTCTCTTCAGCGAGGACATGTTCTCGGACATTCCAACCACGTCCTTTCGCTCGCCGTCGCCCGCAAGTCTATCAGACTATACTTTTGGGGGTCAGGTCTGGAAAGTTAAATCGCTGGCCTGCAACCCGCTTGTCCTCAGGCAATTTAACTTTCCAGACCTGACCCCCAAAAGTTAAGTGAAGGGGTCGACGGGTACGGGAACGCCCGCGGGGACGATGAGGAATTCGTCGTTCCAGTCGCCTTCGAGCATCTTCAGCAGCATGCGGTTGGACCCGGGCAGTTCCTCGTAGCGAAGGGCGAGGAACTCGGCCATCGCCCGCGCGAACTCCCGGTACTCCTCGATGTTGTAGTTTCCCGTGTTGATCAGGGCGATCCGCGTATAGTTGCCGAACAGGGTACGTGCAATCTTGCGGGCGCGCTCCTCCCCGTACCGGTCCCGGATCCTCGCGTACTCGGCGAGCGCTTCCTCCTGTGCCTCGACCCATCCCTTTGTCAGGAAATACGTACCGGGCTCCTGTGCCATCATCCGCTTGTGCTCCGCGCGCGATCCCAGGAAGAGGGCGATACAGTCGTCGACAACGGGGATTATAAGGCGGTGGGAACCCGATATCAGGCCGGCCACCGCGTACGAGCACAACCCGTACCCCAGCAGGATGTCGCCCTCACCCGGAATCCCGTCTATTGTTTCCTGCAAACGCTTCTTCAGGTCCTCTGGGTAGACGTGGAGACCGAATTCCAGGACCGTCATGTTCTCCCCGGTTACCCCGAGCTTCTTCAGTTCCTCGGCGACCGTGGCGCACGCTATGATATATGGGACGTCCATGGGCACATTATATTGTGTACGGCGGCGGCAGGCACCGGTATCCTGCTGCGCGGTCAGGGAGGTTCCCGTGAAGACAATCGAGGAGAAGCCGGAGAAGGGGTCCGACCCTCGCGCTGTTCGGCATATTCTCGTCATCGTCGCGTCCATGCTAGCGATCGCGCTCTGCACCGTTTCGATCCTGTTCGCGGTGTACGCGGCTGATAACGGCGGCGCGCGGTACCGGGACGCGCGCCACCTGCTCGAGCTCGTGCGTAGCGACCCCGCGGTCATGCTGCCAAGGCTCAATTCGATCGACGGCGCGGGCATACTCCTGCGCGATTCTCTGGAGGCCGTCAAGGGCAGGAGCAGGAAGGAATTCGACGCGTTCGTGTTCATGACATCCTCGAACCTCATGGGAGAGGACCAGGTCGCTTTCATTACCGGCAGGAACAGCCTCGGCGGCTACAACGCCGAGACGCTGGGTTACTTGAACGCATGCCTGAGCCTCGCCGGCGTCGATGAGCTGCCATGGCCGAAAAACAAAGACGGCCGCCCGTACGACGGCGCGAGCGAGACCAGGTACGACGAGGCGTTCCTGGAGGTGCTTCACGAGAACGAGGGAAAGTAACGAGGCCGCCGGCGGTTCCCGGTTTTCCCTATCGCCGGCTTTTCATGCTCCCCCTGCCCGCGGCGCCGCTCTCCCCAAAAAAGTAAACAAAAAAAGTAAAAAGTGAACGACGCCTATTGGGGGGTGGCGGTGTAGTAGAGGCGGTTGAAGTCGACGTTGATGAGGCCTGAGATGGAGCGTCGCTCCATCTCCTCGCGGACCGCGGCGTTGAAAGCTTCGAGGTACCCGTCGGTTAGCTCCACGTCGTAGTACTCCGGCCCGATGAAACCGCGCGCCGCGCCCGTTGTGAAGACGCCGAACGCCTGGTCCACCGTGTACTCGCCGACTTCGTGTTCGAGGCCTATGAACGTGGTCCGGAAACCGGCCCGCTCGAAGAACTCCCGGTAGGCCCTCACGTCCGGGAGGTGCCACCACGGGTTGTGCCTGTGACGGTAGAACGGGGCGATCTCAGGCCTGCGCGCCACGGTCTCCACGATGCTGCTGAACAACGGGGCGAAGTCGGGGGTGGCGGGACAACACAGCCCCGCGCGACCGCCCGGCAGGAGCGCCCCGCACATCGCTCCCATCGCCTTCGCGGGGTCCACGAACCACTGCATCGTAGAGTTGCAGAAGACGACGTCGAACTCCTTGTCGTAGTCGAGGTCCTCGGCCGCGAGGCGCCGGAACTCGATGCCCGGGAAGGAGGCGGCCGCCTCACGGATCATTCCACCGGATATGTCCGTGCCCACAACGCGCCCGCTCGTGATGTCCGCGAGGCGCCTCGTGATATGGCCGGGACCGCACCCCACGTCAAGGATGGATTCTCCGTGCCGCGGGTCCAGCAACCCGATCAGCCTGTCGGCCGCCGCCGACTGTACTAGGGACTTCGCGCCGTAGTCCCCGGCCACCCCGTCAAACGCCTTGCCGCTCACCCGCGCCTCCCGCGTGCCGGGTGCGCCGCGTTCAGGAATAGGAGCTTCAAGGTGAGTAACCCACGACGTCGTGTCCGTCGGTGAGGTGCACGCCGAGCGCGTTCCTGTAGTTGAAGTACATCGGGCGCTCCACGATGATGTCGTCGTAGTTCAGGCTGGTGCTGTTGACCTTCACCGAGAAGTCATGTGCCGCGTCGTCGCCCGAGCCCAGAGCGTTCTTGACCACCACCGTATAGCGCGAGTTGCTTGGCACGGTAACCTCTTCATCCCGGTTCGACCCGTCACCTTTCATGTAGGTGATGTGAACCCTGACATCCACCGACCCCGGGTTCTGTATGCATAGATAGGGATCGAAGTTCGGGCGGCAGGTCCCCTCCGCGAAGTAGAACGATCCGGCCGGGTACAGCGCGCCTATCACGTCATGCCCCCCCGTGATGAGGACTCCCTGCGAGCTCCGGTAGTTGAAGTACATGGGGCGCTCGGCAATGACGTTCGTCCCGTTCGTCGTCTCGACCTTCGCCGAGAAGTCGTGCGAGGCGTCTTCGCCGGACCCGAGCACGCCCTTTGCCACTACGGTCTGCCGCGCGTGGGCCGGAACAGTCACGTCCTGGGGCAGGGTGGTTCCGTCGCCCTTCATGTAAGTGATCCTGACCCGGGCGGCCACCGGCCCGGGATTCTGGATACAGATGTACGGGTCGAAGCTGGGGCGGCAGGTCCCCTCAGCGAAGTAAAAAGTCCTGGCCGGGGTCGCCGCGCCGACGACGTCGTGACCCCCCGTGATCTCGACCCCGAGAGAGCTGACGTATGAGAAATACATGGGCCGTTCGGCCACGATGTTCGTCCTGTTCGTGGTCCGGACCCTGGCCGAGAAGTCATGGGCGGTGTCGTTCCCGGAACCAAGTTTTTCCTTAACCGTCAGCGTCCTCCTTGTTGCCGCCGGGACCACCAGCGACGACTCCTTAGTCGTTCCGTCCCCCAGCATGTAGGTTACGGTCACGTCCGCGTCCTGCGTTCCCGGGTTCTGGATGCATATATACGGGTCGAAGTTCGGGCGGCACGACCCCTCCGCGAAGTAGAATGTCGGGCGCGGCTGCAGCGCCCCGACCACGTCGTGCCCCCCGGTCACGATAACGCCGAGGGAGCTCCGGTATGAGAAGTACATGGGGCGCTCAGCTATTATCGGGATCTCGTTGGTACACTCGACCCTGGCCGAGAAGTCGTGGGCCGCGTCATCCCCCGAGCCGAGGACGGCCTTCACCGAGACCGTGGTCCTGGAGCGCCTGGGAACGGTAAGCTCCTGGGGCTCGTTGGTTCCGTTCCCCAGCATGTAAGTGATCTTGACCCCGGCATCGGTGTCTTCCTCCGGGTTCTGGATACATATGTACGGGTCGAACGTCGGGCGGCAGGTCCCCTCAGCGAAATAAAACGTGGTGTTCTGTGCCTCGAGCATCGAGTACCCGTGGACGAATTCCCCTCCCTGGCCGACGGCGTAGACGTGGTCCGTGTCCAGGGCTCCAACGCCCCGGAGCTGCACCGCCCCGGAGGCCTCCATGAGTTGCCAGGCGGTGCCGTCCCAGAGGTACATCCGGCCGCGGCCGGCCGACGCGAAGACGTGGTTCACGTCCAGCGCCGACACACCCCTGAAATCGTCGGTCGTCACCACGCCCGAGTTGACCCAGGAGTTTCCGTCGAAGAACCTGACCGTGCCGTTGTCGCCAACCGCCCATACGCAGTTGGTATCCAGGCCGTCGACGGACCACAGGCCGTTCACTCCACCAACGGACTGGTTGAGCCATGCCGTGCCGTTCCAGGCCAGGATAGTCCCGCCCGCCCCCACGACCCATACGTGCCCGGGATCGAGGGCGAAAACGGATTTCAAGGACACGCCTGCGGCGAGGGCCGTCGAGGACCAGGACGATCCGTTATAGAAGAGGAGGTTGCCTCCGTCGTCAACCGCCCATACTTCGTCCGCGTCCAGCGCGAACACCGAGTTGATGCGCCAGACCGAGGCGACTGACTGATCGGTCCACCTGCTCCCGTCGAAGAACCTTATTGCGCCTGCCTGCCCGACCGCCCACACGTGGCTCGAGTCCAGCGCGTAGATGCCGTAGAGCCCCCGCGCGAGGCCCCCAAGCGACACCGACCAGGATGTGCCGTCGTAATGGTAAACCCGCCCCTCGACCGCCGGCGTGAGCTGGAACCCGGCGGCGTACACGTCGTCGGGCGCGAGCGCCGACAACTGCTGGAAGTCAACGCCCGCCGCGACAGTCGATACGGTCCAACTGAATGGCTGCGCGGCGGCGGCGATCGATATTCCGCCCAGCGCGGCGATGGACAGGACAATCGTGAGAGCAAGGGCTACGGCGGTCTTCGTTGCGGGGATGTTCTTCAAGTGGCCTCCTTCCGGCAGCAAACCCGTGCACGCGGATAGCATATATTTAATCCGGTCCGCTTGAAAGACCGCGGGACGGTTTCGCGCGTGTTCCCGCCCCCGGGCGCACGTGCCGCCTCGCGCTCAGGCGATCCCCCCCGGCAACGCGACGGAATCCCGATTCGCCGCCGGGCAGATCGCCTCCGCCGCGCGCCGGGTGTTTGACGGATATCACTGACCTTGCAGCTTCCTTCGTGTACTATTTATCACGTGAAAGGAAATACAGAGCGTCGCGACCGGAGCAGGCTTGCGGCGCTTGTCCTTACAGCCTGCGTTACGGTGGTGATCGTGGTCCTGTCCTGCGCCGGCGCCGGCGCCGGTGCCCGCGAGCAGACCGTCGTGCCGAATCCCTTCAAGGCCGTAGGCGCGGCTATCGATTCGGCCATGGGGTTCCCCGACGGCGGGGTCGCCATCGGCAACGAGCTGATAACTTACAAGGAGGGAAGCCTCCAGGGTGTACTGCCGCCGGTGAAGCCCGCGGTGATCACCCGGGGAAACCCCGACCTGAAGCGCGTCGCCATAACCATCGACGACGGGTGGAACGCCGATCCGCGCATCCTCGAACTCTTCGAGCAGTCAAAGGTCAAGTTCACCGCTTTCCTCATCGGGGGGCGGGGGGTGGCCGACGCCCAGCCGGAATTCGTCAAGCGGATAGCGGACGCGGGCGGCGAGATCTGCAGCCACACTTTCTCGCACTACGTCATGAGCGGGAAGCCGGAGGACTTCGTCGTCAAGGAACTCTGGAACGGGCAGGGCCCCATAACCAACGTCACCCACACGGTGCTGCCCTACGTCCGGTTTTCGGGCGGCGCCTACGACCAGGCGGCGCTTACATGGACCGGGCGCGAAGGCTTCTGGATCGTCAACTGGACGCTCGATACCCGCGACTCCGCGCCGAACCCCACCATCGAGGCCGAGGTAAACGCGGTTATGGGCGGCCTGTGCAACGGGGCGATCATCCTCTGCCACTTCGGCGGCCACAACACCTACGAGGTTTTGTCGCGGATCATCCCGGAGATCCGGAAAAAGGGCTACGAGGTCACGAGCCTCTCCCGCGTGTTCGAGGGAACGCCCTACCAGTTGAAAGAGACCTCGCCCGCCGGCAAGAATACAAGCAAGTAGTCTCACCGGCGCGCGGTGCTTCCGGGCCAGGGCGGTTTCGCGAGTCCGCGGACCGCGCCCGGACGGGACCGGGCCGAACCGGCGCGTGTGCCGGGGACGGCGACGCAAGAGCGACTGGTTCTCTTGTCCCGGCACCGGCCGGGGCCGTCGCCCCACCGGGGACACAGGGGGATCAATTGGCGGTTGAAAACTCGCGTATCGCACAGATCCTCGACGAAGTCTCGGACCTTCTGGAGATAGAAGGAGCGGACTTCTTCCGCGTCCGCGCCTACCGCAACGCCGCGCGCGTGTTCAGGGACATGTCCACCCCCGCAGCCAAGGTGGCGGCGGACCCCGACAGGAAGCTCGAAGACCTGCCGGGCGTCGGCAAGGACCTCGCCCGCAAGATCGAGACTATCCTCGAGACGGGCGATTTGCCCCTGCGCCTCGATCTCATGACCAGGCACGTAATCCGCGCGATGGAAAACCCCCTGGTGGACGTGATAGGCCATTCTACGGGGCGCAAGCTCAACGAGCGTCCGCCTTACAAGATAAACATGGAGGACGTCATCGCCGCGGCCGCGCGCACGGGCACCGCGCTGGAACTCAATTCGAACCCCAGGCGGCTGGACATCGACGATCACAACTGCAGGGCGGCCGGGGAGCACGGGGTGAAGGTCGTAATCGCCACCGACGCCCACGGCACCGGCGAGCTGGGCTATATGCGGTACGGGATCAACCAGGCGCGCAGGGGCTGGCTCAGCCGGGAGGACGTCCTCAACACGCTCACCTACCGCTCGTTGATAACGCGCGCCCGGTAACCGTCATGCCCGCGCCGGCAACTCCTGCTTCAGCTCCAGGACGGGCTTGAATAGGTCGCCTTTTTCCCCGGCGCGCGAGAGGGCTTCCCACGGCTCGAACGACAGCGGGCCGGGCGAGCTGCCGGCGGACGCTTCCTCGAGCTCCGCCCATTCGACAGGCGTGGATACGAAAGGCTCCGAGCGGGCGCGAAGGGAGTAGAC
>CAZAIS010000114.1:0-7378 GCA_964485255.1 uncultured Acidimicrobiales bacterium
GGGGTGCGTGGCGTTTTCGCTCCTCGTAAACCTTAGGTTCGCCGGGTTCATGCTCGGGGCCGTCCTGCTGCTGGGCGTGCTCTACTCACATCCCTGGTTCCGCTTCAAGGAGAAGCCGGTGCTCGACATCGTGACCAACGCGACCGGCGCGGTGCTGATCCTGATCGCGGGCATGGCGGTCGTGTCGCGGGACTACCCACCGGCCATCCCCATGGTATTCGGCTGGCTGTTCTCCGCCGCGATGTACATGCCCAGCGTGGCGAACGACGTGCCGTTCGACAAAGCCGCCGGTTACAGGACCTCGGGCGTCGTCTTCGGGCAGAGGCGGCTGGTGCTGGCCATGGTCCCGACCGTTGCGCTGATGGTGCCGGTCGGGATATGGGGCGTCTTCTCGAGCGCCCTGGACTGGCAGTACCGCCTGTTCTGCCTGCTGGGCACCGGCGCGGCGGTGCTAGCCACGCTGACCGTCTGGCTCCTGTACAACCCCCCGCACATAGAGTTGAATCCCGACTTCTACCTGGTGCCGCTCGCGGCACTCCTGCTTTTCTACTTCGTGGTGAGCATAGTGGGGATGGCCTGAGGTGGGAGCCCTTCTGCGCAAGTACTGGGTCCTTCTCAGGATCAAGATCTCCCTCGCGTATTTCTTCCCCCTCGCGTTCGGCTTCGTGGTGGCCGCGGACACCGACCCCGCGATCCCCTGGTGGAAGATACCCGTCGGGTTCCTTGCCTTCTTCTGCGCTTCGTTCTTCGCGAGCACGATGAACTTCTACGCGGACGTCGAGGCGGACAGGCGGTTCGGCGGAAGGTTCAAGGACATGGACTTGAAGGAGCAGCCCTTCGTGAAAGGGAGCATGAGCCGCGGTGAGACGTGGGCGGCTTTCGCGGTCTCAGGGGCGGGATGCATCGCCCTTTCGCTCGCGGTCAACTACCGCTTCGCCGCCTTCATCATCGCCTTCGCCCTGGTGGTGGGCCTCCTTTACAGCCACCCGTGGTTCAGGCTCAAGGCCAGGCCGGTCACCGATATATTGGTCAACGTCGCGGGAATGGGCTTCACCCTCCTGGCGGGGCTCTCCTTCAGCGTCGGCTACCTGCCACCGGTGCTGTTCCTGGTATGGGGCGGGCTGTTCGTGACGGTCATGTACATACCGACCGTGGTGAACGACGTGCCTTTCGACGAGGCCGCCGGATACAGAACCTCGGGGGTGTACTTCGGCGCGAGCCGCCTGCTGTACTCGATGGCGCCGCTGGCGCTGGCGATGATCCCGCTGGGGGTCCTGGTGGCGCTCGACGGCTCGGCGCCCTGGCAGTACAGGGCGGCCGCCGCCGCCGGCACGCCACTGACGATCGCCGGCACCGCGGTCATCTTCCGCCTGTGGCGCCCGCCAAGGGTCGAGCTGAACCCCGACATAGTGCTCGTCCCTATGGACGTAGTGATAGTCGCTCTGCTCGGGTACGGTATCGTGCTTGTCTCGATTGGGTGAGCGCCCGCTCGCGCCCGGCGTCGGGGCCGCCGGCCAGTGTGAAGGATGCGCGGCGAGCCTCGTGTATACTGGCGGCTGGCGGAGGATGAACGGCGGCGAACGGGGGAAGGTGATGGTAGGCGACATGGAAGGCTCGCCCGGGTGCAGGCACAAGTTCAAGCGCCGCCCCGACGGGATGCTTGCCTGCAAGCTGTGCGGGTTCGTAAAGGCGCCAAGACGTCGCGAGCCTGGGAGCGTCATCGACGTGGAACCAATTTATACTCAAGAGCTCGACTGCTCCCGTGGCGCGGAGTTCGTGAGGAAGCGGCGCAGGGTGGAAGACTTTATTTCCAAGATACTGACCTGGCCCGGGAATCGCGGGTACTGACAGGGAGACCCCGCCCCGGACGCGTTCACGCGTCCGCTCCCGCGCCCCGGATTGAACCGCCGCCCCCTTTCTGAAATACTTGGTCTCGTTCTCTGCCGGCCGCCTCGGAGGATGATTCTTATGACGATGCCGCTTCAAGGTATGCGCGTGCTGGACCTGACGAGACTGCTGCCCGGCCCGTACTGTACGCTTCTCCTCGGGGACATGGGCGCCGACGTCCTGAAGGTCGAGGACCCCGCCCTGGGGGATTACCTGCGCTTGAACCCTCCCATCGCTTCCTCCGGCATGAGCATTCACTTTCACGTTCTCAACAGGAACAAGCGGAGCGTAGCCCTCGACCTCAAACGCAAGGAGGGACGGGAGCTGCTGCTGGAGCTCGCGGGAGGATGGGCGAACGTCCTGGTGGAGCAGTTCAGGCCGGGCGTCATGGAGCGGCTGGGCCTGGACTACGAGACGGTGAGGGAGTCCAACCCTTCGATGGTCTACTGCTCGATAACCGGTTACGGGCAGGACGGCCCGTACCGCGACGTGGCGGGCCATGACATCAATTATCTGGGCTACGCGGGCGTGCTGGGCTCGACCGGGCCGGCCGATGGCTCGCCGGTCCTGTGCGGGGTACAGATCGCGGACCTCGCCGGGGGCGGGATGTTCGGGGCCCTTTCCATACTGATGGCTTACACTCACGCGTTGCGGACCGGGGAGGGCCAGCACGTCGACGTGTCCATGATGGACGGCAGCGTCTCGTGGCTGTCGATAAACACGGGCGAGCTGCTGGCCGGAGGCCCGCCGCCGCGGAGGGGCTCCCAACTACTTTGGGGGGCGACGCCCTGCTACAACGTGTACGAGGCGGCCGACGGGTACATGGCCGTTGGGGCAATCGAGGCCAAGTTCTGGAAGCGCCTCTGTGAGGTGCTCGGGCGGCCCGATTACGCCACGCAGCAGTTCGTTCCCGAGAAGTTCGACGAGGTGTTCACCTGGCTTCGCGATTCGTTCAAGCAGAAGACGCGCGCCGAGTGGACGGAGCTGTTCGCCGGGGAGGACGCCTGCGTCAGCCCGGTACTGGATCTGGACGAAGTGCCCGTCGACGCGCAGGTCCGGCACCGCGGGATGATGCCGGATGTCGAGGACGAGAAGCTGGGCCGGATGAGCACTATCGGCATACCGTTCAAGTTCTCGGCGACACCCGGCGAGATCCGCCGGTCGGCTCCTCTCCTCGGCGAGCACACTGACGAGGTGCTCGAGATGCTTGGCTGTTCTGCCGCTGAGACCGCGAGGCTCAGGGAGCAGGGGATCGTCGCTTGAGTGCCTCGAAGGAGCTGTCTTCCTGCAGGTGGAAACCGGCCAAAACGCCGAAAAAGTAAACAAAATAAAGTGAACGACGCCGTTTGGGGTGGAGATGAGGGATAGTAGTAAGAGGGTTTCGAAGATGTTGGGGACGGGGCGGGCGGAGACAGCGGTGCATCTTTACCTGTACCTGCGTTACATAACGCATTACGTCTACCACATGGGAAAGAAGACGCCGTTCATCAGGAAGCCGCCTGCGGAGCCTATCACCACCGAGGAAGAGGAGATGGTCGAGATCCTCGCCAACAAGGTGATGCGAGAGATAGTGTCGGTCGAGACCTCCACCTACCACGGCAAGGTTCTGCCGCTCGAGCTTGCCACGCAGCTCGTCCGCGTTGATGAGGACGTAGAGATACGCGACCTGCCGGAGTCGATCGTCCCCTATCCCATAGCGCGGGACATGGTGCTCGAGAGCCCGGGGAGCATCGCGGTCTTCGAATGCGCGTGCAGGAGCCTCCAGGAGGAGCCCTGCCTTCCGCTCGACGTATGCCTCGCCGTCGGCGACCCGGTCGCCTCTTTCCTCGTGGACAACGAGGTGATGAACGCGAGGAAGATCACCCGGGGCGAGGCCGTCGAGATCCTCGAGGCCGAGCACAAGCGCGGCCACGTTCACTCGGCCTACTTCAAGGACGTCGTGGACGGGCGCTTCTACGCGATATGCAATTGCTGCCCGTGCTGCTGCCTCGGCATGCAGGTCTGGAACAGCATGCGGCTACCGATGATATGCGCGAGCGGCTTCAGGGCCGAGGTGTCCGACGACTGCACCGGGTGCGGCGATTGCGCGGAGAAATGCCCGTTCTTCGCCATCGAGGTCGATGACGTCGCGGTCGTGGACGCCGAGAAATGCATGGGATGCGGGGTCTGCGAGGGAGCGTGCGAGGCGGGTGCCGTCAACCTCGTGCTCGACCCGGCGAAGGGAGAACCGCTCGACATCGGAAAGTTGATGGAGCGGCGCGGTATCGACCGGACGTAGCGGAAAATAACGTCGGGGCGGGCGTCCCGCCTCGAGAACTGCGAGGAGACATGGCGCAGAAAGATGAGAAGAGCAAGGAGCCCGAGGACAAGACGGGCCAGTCCCACAAGAAAGTCCTCAAGGCCATGGGCGCCGCGGCGGGCAAGATGATGTCGAGCGAGGAGATGATCTCCGGCGCGCTGTCGACGCTGTCCCCCAAGGTGCTGGCCGAGGCGTTCAACGAGAACCCGGAGTTCTACGCCCGGCTGCTGGGCGAGCTGTCCAGCGACGTGATAGCCGGCACGGTTAACGAGAACCCGGGGTTCTTCGAGGACATGATGAGGTTGCTGGACCCGGCCATCATCGCGCGCGCCTCCAGCCGGAACCCCGAGTTCATGATCGGCTTCATGCGGAACCTGGACCCGGAGGCCATCGCCTCCGTCGTCAACGAGACCCCGGAGTTCATGGTGGCGGTCACCAACGCCCTCGACCCCCGCACATTCGCCCGCGTAGCGAACGGGGCGCTGGAGTGGGTGGGGCGCCTGCTGCCGCACCTGGACCCGGTCGCCATCGCCGAGACCGTGAACAGCAACGCCGACTGGGCCGCCGAGGCCATGTCCCACTACGACCATTCCGTTATAAGCGAGGTTCTCGAGAGGAACCGGGACTGGATCGTGGACCTGCTGCGCGTCCTCGACCCGGCCGTCTTCGCGGGCATCTTCAACGAGTATCCCCGGTTCGCGCTGGGGATAATGAGGCACCTCGACCGGTCGTTGCTTGCCGGTATCATCCAGGACGCGGCCGATGAGGGCTCCTTCGAGGGCGTGACGCTCGTCATCGACGCGGAGATCCCGGGGCTCGGCTCGTTCGAGGGGTGCGAGGTCCGGCTGAAAGGCGCCCGGTTCGAGGGCGGTAGAGCACAGGGGGAGAGCTGATGTACTTCGCAGCCAATACGCTCATGGTCGTCGGGATCGTCTCCTGCGCGGTGCTTCTCTGGATATTCTGCGCGTTCAGCACCGCCAACATGGCCAGGACCAACGGCCGGAGCTACGGCCTCTGGCTTGTTATCGGTCTTCTGGCGGGGCCTGTCGGCCTGCTCGGCGCGTGGGCCTACTTCAGGATCTCCGGCGAACGTTACCGCCGTATCCGGCACGGAGTCGAAGGGAAGTACGACATGACCGAGATAATCCGTTGCCCGGGATGCGGACAGTCGGTTCCTTCGGCGTTTCAGAACTGCCAGTTCTGCGGATGCCCCCTGCACACCCGCAGGAGGTAGCACGGAGGGGGACCGACGCGAAGCGCGCGGTTCTCGAGTCAGAGCCCTTTGTTATAATCCTCGTGGTGACAAATGCCGGGCAAACGGCCCGCGCAACGGTTATTCCGGACTGGACGGTCTTTCATGTCGCTCAAGATCCTTCATACCGCGGACGTGCACCTGGGGGCGAAGTTCCTCGGGCTCGGGCGCAAGGGCGAGCACCAGAGAGAGCAACTGCTCCAGGCTTTCGACGAAACCATCAACCTGGCCGTTCGGGAGCGTGTAGACCTCTTTCTCATCGCGGGCGACCTCTTCGATTCGCCGGGCGTATCCCGCTCCCTGATAGCCCGGGTCGCGTTCAGGTTGCGCGACCTGGCCTCCGTGGGCATTCCCGTGGTGGTGTCTCCCGGCACGCACGATCCATACGGGGAGCGTTCGGTGTGGCGCGCTGGGGAATTCGCCGACGTCGACAACCTCACCGTGTTCAACAGCGAGGAAATGCTCCCCGTCGAGTTCCCCGAACTCGATTGCGTTATCTACGGCAACGCCAACGTGAAGCCGTATTCGAACAAGCACCCTCTGGCGGGCCTCGAGCCGGAGGCGACCGCGCGCTGGCGGATAGGGATGCTTCACGCGAGCTTCGAGATACCGGACGTGGTCGACGACACCTACGTGGTGACGTCCGAGGAGGTAAGTGACTGCGGGCTCGACTACGTCGCGCTCGGCCACTACCATTCCCTGTCCGACCGCTCCGCCGGAGGCGTAGGAGCCTTCTACCCGGGCAGCCCTGAAATGGTCCGGATGCAGAAAGGCGAGTTCGGACACGTCCTGCTGGTGGAGTTCGGCGACGGGGTATCGGTGGAGTCCGTGAGGGTTGGCAAGCGCGTCTACGAGGAGATCACGATTAAAGCCGAGGACACCGCCGCTCCCGGCATGGCCGCGGTGATCGAGTCCCGTGCCGACGTGAACAAGATACTGCACGTATTCATCGAGGGCGTGAGGCGCCCGGGGTTCGGCGACGTCGAAGAGCTGCTGGCGTCCGTGTCCGACGACTTCTACCACGTTCTTCTGACGGACCGCTCCTGGGTGGCTCCCTCCGACCTGAAGCCCGACGCCTACCCCGAGTCCTCTCCCGCCAGGCTTTACCTGAGCGTCCTGGAGAAAAGGCTCGAGGGCGCGTCGGACTCGGAAAAGGAGGAGATCGTCGACGCCATGCAGGTCGGCCTCGCGCTCCTTTCGGACGGTGAGGCGCCGTGCGGATAGTGAGGTTGAGACTCGTCAACTTCAGGCGCTTCGCGGACGTGGAACTGTCGTTCGCGCAGGGGATGAACCTGATCCGGGGCCCGAACGAGTCGGGCAAGTCCACCGTGGTGCGCGCTCTCTCGGCGGCCCTTTTCGACAAGCCGGGCGCCTCGAGCGCCCGCTCGAAGCTTGACGCCAGGTGGGGCGCCGGGGAACTGCCCTGGCTGGAGCTCGTCTTCACCGACGTCGATGGGGAGTACCGGCTCGTCAAGGATTTCGAGGCCAGGAAGGTCATGCTCGAGCAGCCGGGCGGGGCCAGGACGCTGGGCAGCTCCAAGGCGGTGGACGCGAAAATCGCCGAGCTGCTGGGCTTTCGCGATCCCGGTCAGTACCTCAGGACCGCGTGTGTTACCCACGACCAGATGATAAGCCTGGGCGAGGACGGGGGCAGCGCGAAGAAGCTCGCGGGGATGCTGCGCGAGGTCGTCATAGGCAGCCGGGAGAGCGGCCAGGTCGAGCGGGCGGTCCGCGAGCTGTCCAGGGAGATAGACGAGCTGAAGCGCGGCCTCGAGCGTCCCACCAACAACCCGGGCACGATCAGGCGCCTCCAGGACGAGCGCGAGATGTACATCGCACGCCAGAAGGACCTCTCGGTCGGCGCCGGCGACACGGCGGAGCAGAGCGAGCGTCTTGCTGAGATCGAGCGCCTCATAGACGAAAAGGCAGTCAGGCTCTCC
>CAZAIS010000115.1:0-7352 GCA_964485255.1 uncultured Acidimicrobiales bacterium
GCCCTCGAGAAGCTCGGCGTTCCCGCGTGCGAAACGACATCCTCCCTGGCCGACGATGACATGATGGAGCGGGCCGATCTCGCGCTGACCATGACCCGTCAGCAGTGCTACGTCCTGGCGGACAGGTTCCCGGACAACAAGAGCAAATGCTACAGCCTCATCGAGGTCAACGGCGCGATCGAGATGCTCCTGGAAGAGCGTAACGTAGATATGGAAAACCTGGACCTCGCGGGACTCGCCGCAGGAGCCGAGGCGCGCGAGTTGTCAGAGCGCCTTGGCGGAGCCGTTCGGGCGATTAAGGACATACCGCGCGACCAGGTCCGCCAGATCCCCGGGATGAAAATGGACGTGCGTGAACTGATGACACACTTCGCACCCTGCTTCTACCAGGCCAGCGGAATTCACGACCCTTTGAGCGGCACCGTCGAAGACATGGAAAAATGCGCCGAGCTTGTCGATCGAGAAGTAACCGCCTTAGTCAAAGGCCTCCTCGCCCTCGCCCTCACATAGGCGTCGTTCACTTTTTACTTTTTTTGTTTACTTTTTAGCCTTGGGACAACGCGAAACAGGTGCCTTACCCCCTGTTCTGCGCGCGATTTAACTTTCTAGACCTGACCCCGAAAAGTTAAGGCGCATGGAGGCAAGGGCTTTGCCGCGGTGGCTGATGCTGTTTTTCTTCTCGAGGGAGAGTTGCGCCATAGAGCGGTTGAAGCCGGCCGGCTCGAAGACCGGGTCGTAACCGAACCCTCCGGTGCCGCGCCGCCCGGATAGAATGGTCCCCTCGCATGTGCCACTCGTAATAATCGTCTGCCCATCCGGCGAGACGAGCGCCATCACGCAGATAAACCTCGCTCCGCGGCGTTCGGGAGGTACGCCTTTCATCTCCTGGAGAAGCCTGTCGATGTTGCGCTCCGCGTTCCCCTCCGGCCCTGCATATCTCGACGAATGCACGCCCGGTCGGCCGTCCAGATGATCCACCATGAGCCCCGAGTCGTCCGCGAGCGCGGCGCGGGAGAACCGCTCGCTCAGCGCGGTGGCCTTGATGACGGCATTTTCCTCGAAGGTGGAACCCGTCTCCTCAGGCTCCGGCCAGTCTCCGAGGTCCTCGTACGTCAGCAGCTCGACGCCGGGCACGTCGAGAGCTTCGCGGATTTCCCGGATCTTCCCCGGGTTCCTGGACGCGATTACTATCTCCATCGATGTTTTCAGGAAAGCTCGCCCGACAGGACGGCGTTCTGGTAATCGATGAGTTCGGTGATGCCCTTTAAGCCCAACTCGAGCATCGTGTCCAGGTCCGCGCGAGACAGTGGCTTGCGCTCGGAGGTGCCCTGGATCTCGATGATCTCACCGCGGTCGTCGGCCACCAGGTTCATATCCACATCCGCATGGAAATCCTCCTCGAAGCAGAGATCGAGGCAGGGTTCGCCGTTGACCACCCCGACGCTGATCGCCCCGACGTTGCCGTTCAGCGGTGATTCCGGAAACGCGCCTTCGTCGATCATGGTGTCGAACGCGTCGCTCAAGGCGACGTATGCCCCTGTTATCGCCGCCGTCCTCGTACCGCCGTCGGCCTCTATGACGTCGCAGTCTACCCAGAAAGTCCTCTCGGGGAATACCGTCAGATCGGTGACCGCACGAAGGGAACGCCCGATCAATCGTTGTATTTCCATCGTCCGGCCGCCCTGGCGGCCGGCCACCGCCTCTCTCTGGCTGCGTATCGAGGTCGCCCTTGGAAGCATCGAGTACTCCGCCGTCACCCAACCCTTCCCCGATCCGGATAGAAATCGTGGAACGCTTTCCTCGTAAGAAACGGCGCAGATGACCCGCGTGCGCCCCAGCTCGATCAGCGCCGAGCCTTCGGCGTGCGGGATGAAGTTCCGCGTTATCTTCACCGGTCTCATCTGCTCCGGGCTCCTGCCGTCTGTCCTCAACAATGGATCCTCCTTGCGTCATAATCTTTGCCCGGCCGGCGCCCGTCGGGGCGGAAACATGCCCTATGTAGCGCACGGGTAAGGCCCGACGAACTGGGTCAACCCCTCCATCGCCAGGTCGATGGGGCCTTTGTATACCGCCGAAGCATCCCGGAGCGCGCACTCTCCGTCCAGCGTCGGCCAGAGGTGGGTCAGCAGCAGGCTGCCGACCTTCGCCTCGAGGGCCGCCCGGCCCGCTTCTTCCGCGTACATGTGCCCCTTCAGTTTCGCCGCCACCTCGCTGGTGAACGTCGATTCGCAGATCAGCAGGTCCGCGCCGTCGGCAAGCTCCAGCAGTTCGTCACAGAACTCCGTGTCACCCGAATAGCAGACAGTTCTGCCCTCTTGCGCGATCCGCAGTATCCAACCGGGGACCGTGTGAGCGGAAGGCCCGGCGATCACCTTGAAACCCGCGACATCCGTCTCCGCCCCGCGTCCGGGCACCGTAGTCCTGATGCATTTGAAGAACTCAGGCCGGCTTTCCTCGGTTAGCGGGCTCCCGATTATCTCTTCGGCGTTCGCCGGGGCCAGAACAAGCAACGGCTCGAGCTCCTGCTCCCAGAAACGGCGCGCCGTGCACAGGCCGTATATATCCCCGTAGTGGTCGTAGTGCATATGGGTGAGAGCGAGCGCGTCAAGCCCGTCGGGCTCGATGTACCTGAGCATGTTCGGCAGAGCGGCCGGTCCGATATCCAGCATCAGGCTGCCCGAATCGGCCTCGAGAAGGAACCCCGAGCAGGCGCGACCCGCCCCGGCGTAACCCCCGGAGCCGCCACATACCGTAACCTTAAAGCTCACCGGTCTCACCCTCCCCCGCCTGCACGAAATCCGGCTCCGGGTGCTCGTCAAGGTCCACCGGTACCACCTTTCGGACCTCCGGGCCGAGGAACATCCTTCCGAGCTCCTGGCTCCTGGCGGCATCCCCGGTTGTCAGAAACATCATGGAGCCCCTTCCGCTTCCGTCCGAGAGCCACCCCAGGTGGTCCAGGATGACCTGTACCTCCTGGGCCGTCTCGTCGGCGCTGCTAATGAGCTCCACGCCGGGACCGACGACCTCGTGCAGCAGCGGAGCCAGCAGCGGGTAGTGTGTGCAGCCCATGATGAGTGTGTCTATCCCCGCCTCGAGCATGGGGTCGAGATAGCCGAGCGCCATCTCGGATATATGGTTTCCCGCGATCTCTCCCCTCTCGACGAAGTCCACGAATTCGGGGCACGCCCGGCTGAAGACCCTCGCCCGGGGGTCCAGGTGCTTGATGGCCCTCTCGTAGGAACCGCTGGTGATAGTGACCTTGGTACCTATGACGCCTATTTCTAGGCGTTTCGAGCGCTGCAAAGCGGCGCGCGCGCCCGGCATGATGACGCCGACGATCGGTATGTCGTAATCGCGCTGTGCCTCATCGAGGGCCGCCGCGGTCGCGCTGTTACACGCGATTACGATCAGCTTCACACCGAAGCCCAGCAGGTACCGTATTATCTCGTGCGCGTACCCTCGTACCTCGTCGATGTCGCGTGGGCCGTAGGGGCCCCGTGCGCCGTCACCAAGGTAGATGACGCGCTCCCCCGGCAGCAGGTCCATGACTGACCTGACCACGGTGAGCCCACCAACTCCGCTGTCGAATATGCCTATCGGCCTTTCGTTCACGCTTCACATCTCCAGTGTTGTGTAAGAACCGGATACTCTATTATCTTGCAGTTTCGCGAGGCAGGCAAAACTCCCCGGAGTCCCGAATCGGTTCGCGGAGCGCACTGACCCCGACGGTGTTCTCAAATCCCAGTAACACCAGAGGGCCCCGGCAAGCCGGGGCCCTCTGGTGGAGGCGGGGGGAGTCGAACCCCCGTCCAAGAATGCTTCAGCGATAGAGTCTACGGGCGTATCCCGCGGTTTATATCTCGCTCGGGTTCGGCCCGCGGGAGGCCTTGCCCTCGCCAGTCCCGCATGATTTCACCCCTTCGCCGTCGGGACCCCGGCTGGGGGCTATCCTGCAAACCGTCGCCCTACCCGGGGCCGCAGGCCTCACCCGGGGGACGTGACCGCTGTTTAAGCAGCCAGTGCCAATTCAGAGTCGGCGTTTGGTTGTTTTCCAGCAGTTTAACGAGTTATTGGAGCTCGGCCCGCACTATCGCCTCCATTCATTCCTGTCGAAGCCAAGTCGCCCCCTCGGAGCTTTCCTACAATTCAGCGGGCGCGCGCGCTTTCCTGCGCTGTGCCCTCGCCATCTCCCTGTTCGCGTCTCTTTCAGCAAGCTCGCGCCGCTTGTCGTACTTGCGGCGGCCGTGCGCCAGCCCCAGCTCGAGCTTCGCCCTGCCGTCCTTGAGGTACAGCCGAAGCGGAACGAGCGTATACCCGCGTTCGGTTACTTTACCCGTCAAACGCCTGATCTGGTCCTTGTGCAGCAGGAGCTTCCGCGTCCTCGTCGGATCGTGCCCGAAGTGCGAGGCCTGCGCGTAAGGGGAGATGTTCATCGAGTGGACAAACGCCTCTCCGCCCTCGATGGCCGCGTATGAATCGACCAGCGACACGCGGCCCGCCCTTATGGACTTGATCTCGCTGCCCGTCAGCACCAGGCCGGCCTCCAGCTTTTCCTCTACCTCGAAGTCGCGGAAGGCCTTGCGGTTCGTCGCTTTCACCTGTGCGCCCGGCAGTCCCTCTTTCCTGGACATGTAATGAGTATAGCATCAGCCGGTGACCCGTAATGACACGCGACAACGGCCGTGGTAACGAGGTGAGCCAGTTTCTCACACGGTCAGGCGGAAGCGATCGCACCCCCGCGGCGGTCCGGCGGCACAGGTGGAAACGAAGCGGGAGCGGCCGGTTCCGCACTTTCTACGCGGCCGGACGCAGCTCGACCAGGTACCCCGTGGGCGGGCGGCCTTCAATCATGTTCTGGAGGACCTGCCTGGCCTTCTCGTCCTGGAGAACTTCCTCCCGCGACGGGTCCTTGTCGGAGACCACGACATCAGGGATTATCCCCTTGCCGTCGATCGACTCCCCGTCCGGCAGGTAGTAAAGCGATATGGTCAGCTTGACGGCCGCGTCGTTGTCGAGCTCGAAGACCTTCTGCACGGAACCCTTTCCATAGGTCTTGGTGCCCACGATCTGCGCCCTCTTCCTGTCCTTGAGGGCGCCTGCTACGATTTCCGAGGAGCTGGCGCTGCCTCCATTGACAATCGCCACCAGGGGCAGGGTCGTCTCCGCTCCACCGGTTGCGGTCATGTCGACTTTCTTCTGGCCCTTGGTCTGGTAAGATACGATTACGCCGTCCTGGATGAAGACACTCGCCACCTTGACCGCCTCGTCAAGCAGCCCCCCGGGGTCGTTTCGCAGGTCCAGAATGAAACCCTGAGCCCCTTTCGCCTGCAAGTCCTTCACGGCTGAGCGCACTTTGTCGCCGACACCCTTGTTGAACTCGTAGAGCTTGAGAATCCCGTACCTGCCATCCTGCAACTCGGACTCGAAGTCCGGTATCTGGATCTTCTCGCGCACGATTTCGTAAGTATTTGACTGACCGTTGCGCTTCATCACCAGCTTGACCTTCGTGCCCTGTTCACCCCTTATCCTCAGCACGACGCTGTCGAGAGATTCGCCCAGGGTGTCCTTGCCATCAACCGACATGACGATGTCACCCTTCTTGATGCCCGCCTTGTCGGAGGGAGACCCCTTGATGACCGAGACTACCTTGGGCCTTTTCTTGTCGAGGCGCAGGGTGAAGCCCACGCCGTAGAATGTCCCGCTGAGATCCTGGTTCAGCCGACGGTTCTCCGCCTGGGAAAGGTACTGGCTATGCTCGTCGCCAAGCGCTTTGACCAGCGCGTCGATGCCCGCGTTTGTAAGCTTCGCCGTCGAATTGACACCCTTCTTCTTTTCCTTTTCAACAGCGGCGTTCGCGGCGGCCTTGATCTTGCTCTCACTGTAAGGCTTGAAGTAGTAGCTCTGGATGTCTAACAGGGTCTCCCGGTAAGCCGGCTGGTCCTCGAGGCTGAAAGCCTTCGAGTCGCCATCGAAAATCCACTTGTCTATCGCGAAACCCGCGGCTACAAGTCCTCCGAGGACACATATGCCGACCAGGATTCCGATGATGACCTTGGAGCCGCGCGACATCCCGCGACGCGGCGACGCCGCCATGGGCGGCTGCGTCCCGTACGGGGGCGGCGGGTAATACCCGTGTCCGGGCGGCGGAGGCTGGACAGGCGTGCCACCCGCCGCCTGCTCGGTCCCCGGGGGCGGTTGCCAGCCTTGCCGGGTGTACGCTTCAGGAGCGCCGTAAGTCCTTCCGGGTGCCTGGTCGGGGACCGGTGCATACGGTGGTTGCGCGGGTGCGGGAGGTTGCTGTCCCGGTGGCTGATACCCCTGCGGTTGTGGAGCAGGCTGTGAAGCCGGCCCCTGCGTTGGGGTCTGCTGCTGCCCGGGTGGTGCCTGTCCCTGCCCGGGCGGTTCCTGCCCAGCAGGAGGCTGCCACTGCCCGGGCGGCTGTTGCCGGTCCTGAGGTGGATACGGGCTCGCCGGAGGCTGCTGCCCGCCCTGCTGTTGCCTCGCCGGCGGCTCAGGCAGTGGTGGTGGTGGTGGTGGTTGTGGTGTAAATCCCTGCGGTTGTTGCCCCGGCGGCTGCCCCTGTTGCGGCCGAGCCGTCTCACGCGGCCCCCACTGTTGCTGAGGTGGTATTCCCTGTTGCTCGTCCAATTGCTCTCCTTGCCGGTGCCCTGGGGCTCCGATCCTTCCGGTTCAACGCGAGACCCGGCGCCCCGGAGGGTGCCTTCGGTCAATGATAGACGTATTCAAACGTCCTGGACAGGATAGAAGCCGTCTCGCGGTCGTTCTCAAACCTGAGACGACCCGCGGCTCGGTGAAGTTCTACACCTCGATGTGCCTTCTGAGGGCCAGCGCGCTTCCGGCGGCTCCCATTACGACGCCGATTATCACCAGCACGAACGAGAGGGCTACCATGTAACCTGGCGCTACGAGGTTCATGTTGTCCGCCGCGGACTCGAGCTTGGAGATGAACCATGACTGGACAAGGACCGCGACTATTATCCCCACGATGGCCCCGAAAAATCCCTCGATCACACCCTCCATCATGAAAGGCCACCGGATGAACCAGTTGGTCGCGCCGACCAGCTTCATGATGCCGATCTCCTTGCGACGCGAGTATATCGCCATCCTGATTGTGATGGAGACCAGCGCCACGGCCACCAGGCCGAACGCCACGACGATCACCAGCCCGAACTTCTGAACGGCGCCTGTGATGCGAAGCACCTTTTGAACGACGTCCCGCGGGTTCTTGATCTCCTTCTTGCCCGTCTCGTCAACGCTCACCTCGGGACGGGTTTCGATCCTCTTGGCGACCACCGCGTTGTACTTCGGGTCCTTCATCCTGACCTTGAACT
>CAZAIS010000116.1:0-7330 GCA_964485255.1 uncultured Acidimicrobiales bacterium
GATTATGCCCCACAACGCCATCGCGTCACCGCCCAGGGTGCCGTTGCTCTCCCTGATGTTCTTCTTGGCCACGTAGCCGAAGATTATCGCCAGTATCGCGGCGATGAACGGGCAGAAGAAGAAGGAGACGATGCCCGCCACGAGCGAGACGACGGCCATGCTGTCCGTCGGGAGCGGCCTGGCGTAGGCCGGGTAACCCGGCGGCGCCACCGGCGCCGCGCCGGGCGTCGTTGCGCCGAAAGCAGGCGTGGCCTCAGCGGAGGCCGCCTGCTCGACACCGGGAGCGGGTGCCGACTGGGGTTGCGGGGCCGCCCCGGGACCGGCCGCTTGCGCCTGAGGCGCGGCGCCTTCGGCGGGTAGCTGCGTCCCGCACTGCACGCAGAACTCGGCGTCGTCGGTGTTTCCCTGCCCACACTGGCTACAGAATTTCATTGTTACCTCCGCTTGTTCAGGCCGACGCGAGCGCCGAGTATATGAAGTCTTCCCACTGGACTTGCGCTTCAACGTGCTTGTTGCCGTCGTCCACCAGATAGTATTGCCAGAAGAAGTAGAAGATGCCGCAGGTGACGATGGAGAGGATGAGGTACAGGGGGAAGCTGCGCTCGGGGATGCTGGGGGACGCCTGCGACGCCTGGGAGGCGAGGCCGAGCTTGGCCAGCGCGCCCGACATCAGCGTGAAGTACTGGGCCTCCAACTGGTCGTGCCTGGAGAGGTCGTCCATTATGAAGTAGAACCCGATCCAGACGGCTATGCCGGTCAGAATGCCCAGCACCAGCCACAGCGCCGCCCCGCGCTCCCTGCTCTGTTCGTACATCTCGCGCTGAACCATCTCCAGGTGGGCGAGCTCCTGCCCTATGAGGCCGGCGTTGCCCGACGCCGCGGCCTTCTCCTGAAGGAGCGCCACGGACGTGTTCACCATGTTGGCTACGCGCGCGAGGTGCATGTCCCTGCGGTCCATCAGCTTGTAGAAGATCCAAAGGCCGTAGATGCCGCACGTTATGATGGTCAGGAGAACGGCGGTTCCGGCGTCGGTCGTCCAGTCGCTGTTCACCCTCTCCTGCACGTAGTAGTAGAGGTTGTGAACAAGACTGCTCTGCTGCTGTTCCACTATTCGCCCCTTTCTACCTGCGCGACCCGCTACCAGCCGCTCCTGATGAAAGCCAGTTTGATGCCCCAGCACAGTAAGAATATCCCAAGCACGGACCAGTTGGCTATCCGCCTGGAGCGGGATGAGAGCGTGTACCTGACGCGGTAACCGGTGAGGAGTGACGCCCCCAGGTAGACCACCGCCCCGCAAGTGGCGGCGAAGAGAATAGGGCCGAGAAGATGCATCCTGAAGGCCGAGGCCAGGTTGCCGTGCGCGGTGAACACGAAGCTGCGCGTCAGCCCGCAGGCGAGGCACGGCAGGTGGGTCACCGTCTTGAAGACGCAGGGGATGCTGAACCACAGGTGGTGGGATTTCAAGGTGGGGAGCAGAAGCGAACCGGTGATTACCAACGACGCGAGCACCAGAAACGGCGCCTCCCTGGTGAGCCGCCGGTGCGTGCCGGCCTTCTCCATCCATATCCTGGACTTGACCTCGTCGCGCCCCGGCGCGCGGAGTACTACGGGCGGGCTTACCTGTGCCGTTTCGCTCAATCGTCCTCGCTCTCGTCGTCGGACTTCTTCGCCGGCCTCTCGATAAACCATTTGGCGAGGAAATATGTTACTACCGCTATGATGAAGAAGGATACCCATGCCATCAGGTACCCGTAACGCCAGCCCAGCTCAGGCATGTACTTGAAGTTCATGCCGAACAGGCCCGTCAGGAACGTCAGGGGCAGGAAGATCGTGGCGACTATGGTCAGCTTCTTCATGATCTCGTTGAGGCGGTTGGAGACGACGTTGAGGTGTATGTCCATGGACGCGGTAATCAGATCGGCGTTGGTGTCCAGCTCGGTCGTTATTCGGACCAGGAGGTCATACACGTCCATCATGTAGATCGAAACGTCGGTGGGGATGAAGGGAATGTCCCTCCTCCCGAGCTTGAGAATGACGTCGTGGTGAGCCATCGCCAGCCTCCGCATCCCCATGTTGCGGTGCTTCTGGCTGAGTATCGTTTCCATCCTGCCCGAAGCCCGGCCCGAGACCAGCAGGTCCTGGTACCCGTCGATGCTGGCCGTTATGCCCTCGACGATCGGGAAGTAAGCGTCCACGGCGTTGTCCAGTATTCCGTAGAGGACAAGGGCCGGCCGGCTCCTGTATAAATCGCTGTCGGCCTTGAGCTTGGCCTAGACGTCGTTGAGCCCGGCCAGTGGCTCGTCGTGGATCGTGACCAGGAAATTGCCGCCGAGAAAAGCGCACATCGTTGACGTCTTGAGATCGCCGTCGGACTCGCCGTTGTGCACGAAGACCCAGGTCAGAAAGAGGTGGTCGCTGAACTCCTGCAGCTTGGGCAGGGCGTCCTTCCTGGCGCAGTAGTTAAGGGAGACCGGGTGGGCCCCGATGAACTCTCCGATCCGCGCGAGTTCTTCCGCGGAGGGGCTTCGGGCGTCGATCCACAGCAGCTTGCTGCCGGCAAGGTCGATGGCTTCAAGCGAATCCGGGCGTTCGACGCTCCCGCCGTGCTTCTCCTGGTAGATCCTCACTGCGCCCCCTTTCGGTCGCACCACATTATAGGTCGCATTAACGACGCCGGACAATCGCACACGCCGACGCGGGCGGCGGGAAACGGAGCCACCGGGAATCAGGATGCGAAGGTCGAGCCTCCACTGCGTGCGGGCGGCTGCCCGCGGGCACGTCAGGTTGAAAGCGCGCGCAGGAGGAGGAGAGCAAACGGGGCCGCGGTGTGGCGACGGGTGCTGATACAATAAAGGCATGGACCCGGATGAATTCGCTGTTAGATACCCCTTCGCGCTCGATGACTACCAGCGCGAGGCGATAGAAAGGCTTGCCGGGGGAAGGTCGGTCCTGGTGGCCGCCCCCACCGGCTCGGGCAAGACCGTAATAGCCGAGTACGCGCTGGAGAGAGCGCGCGCGGGCGGCATGAGATTCTTCTACACGACCCCGCTCAAGGCGCTCTCCAACCAGAAGTTCAGGGACCTCCAGCGTGTCTACCCGCCCGGGGACGTAGGGCTGCTCACCGGGGACAACAGCATCAACGGCGACGCGCCGCTGGTGGTGATGACCACCGAGGTGCTGCGCAACATGATCTACGAGTCCAGCGCGCTGCTCGACGACCTCGGGGTGGTCGTGCTCGACGAGGTCCACTACATGCAGGACCCGGCCAGGGGCGCGGTATGGGAGGAGATAGTCATACTCCTGCCCCACGACGTGAAGCTGGTAGCCTTGAGCGCCACGGTATCGAACGCGCGAGACCTGGCGTCGTGGATGGACAGCCTCCGTGGCCCGGTGGACGCCGTCACGGCCGTGGAGCGGCCCGTCAAGTTGAAGGACTATTACTTCGTGGGCACGGCGCTCACGCCGCTGTTCGCCAGGAACCTCCACCGGGTCGTCGAGGAGCAACTGGAGGCGCTCAAGCGAAGGCCGGCGGGGCGGAGAAGGGGCCGCGGGCGTGGAGGCCCCGACTTGAGGCCGAGGAGGACCGACGCCGTAATGGAGATGGACCGGCGAAAGATGCTGCCGGCTATATACTTCCTGTTCTCCCGAGCCGCCTGCGACGATTCGGTGAGGTTCTGCCTCTCCGACGGCCTGTCGTTGAACACCCGCGCGGAAGCGGACGGTATCGCCCGATACCTCGAGGAGAAGGTCGCGCCTCTGTCGGAATCTGACCTGGAATGCCTGGACTACGGTAACTTCAGGACCGCCCTTCAGGCGGGCTTCGCGGCTCACCACGCCGGCGCCCTTCCTCTCTTCAAGGAGGCGGTGGAAGAGCTGTTCGCGGCCGGGCTCATCAAAGTCGTCTTCGCTACGGAAACCCTGGCCCTGGGCATTAACATGCCCGCCAGGAGCGTGGTGATAGAGGCCCTTACCAAGTGGAACGGCGAGGCCCACCGCCCCGTTACCTCCACCGAGTACAAGCAGTTGACCGGTCGGGCGGGGCGCAGGGGCATAGACGAGATCGGTTACTCGTTGATCATGCACCAGAGGTTCTTCAGCGTGGACCAGATCAAGGCCCTGGTGAAGCGGGAGCCGGCGCCCGTCGTCTCCCGGTTCGAGGTCTCATATAACATGGCCGTCAACATGATGGCCGAGCACGACCTGGCCGAGACGCAGCGGTTGCTCAACCTTTCGTTCGCCCAGTACTGCGCCGACGCGCGCGTGGTCACCCTCCAGGCCAGGCTCGAGTCGCTCGACGAGGACCTGGCGAGGGAGCTGGCCTCGAGCAGGTGCCCCGAGGCCGACGCCCTCGAGTTCCGCCGGCTCGAGAGAGGGCTGGCCGGGTTGCAGCGGAGACTGGCAGCCCTGTCCAAGGAGCGTCGCGGCAGTGAGATGAGAGAAATGATGGATCGGCTCAAGCCGGGGGACGTCTTCGCCGTGGGCCACCGGGGCTCCGAGAAGGTGTACGCGGTTGTCCGGAGGCACCAGGGGAAGAAGCACGACGAGGGGGTCCTGGTCGTCGATTCGATGGGTCGCTACCGGCGGCTGTCCTCCACGGCGATAAAGCAGCTTCCGCGCATCATAGGCGTGGTGGAAGCGTCGAAGATCACTTCCCCGACGAGAAAGGTCCGCAGGCAGGTCGGGGTCAGGATGGAGACCCTGGCGAAAAAGGCCGGCACGCCTTGCGGGGAGCCGGCCCGGACTCCACAGGAGAGCGAGCTGGCCGTTGACATCGAAGCCCTGGAGGCGGAGGTCGAGTCCAACCGCTGCAACAGGTGCGCGCACAGGGAGCGCTGCATGCAATCGGCTCGCAAGGTCGAGAAGATCAACCGGCAGATCGACAGCGCCCGCAAGGAGCGCGACTCCGGCTACGACGTGGTTTCCAGGAAACTGCTGGACGTGTTGCACGTGCTGAACAGCTTCGGCTTCATGCGCGATGAGGATTTGACGGAGAAGGGGAACATCCTGCGCCGGATCTATAACGAGTGCGACCTGCTCCTGGTGGACGCGCTGGACGCCGGTGTCCTCGCGAGGCTGGAACCCCGGGAGCTCGCGGCCTTCGCGTCCTGGTTCATATACGAGTCCCGGGAGTCCGATTCGGACGAGGAGGCCAGGCTCGCCGGGAGGGAGGAGGAGCACCTGCAGGGATCCCTGGCGGACGTGCTGGACTGGCTCGAATCGACGCTCAAGATCGTGCGCGCCGCGGAGGCGGAGCGTGGCCTCGACCTGCACGGATCCCCCGATACGGGTTTCGGAGAAGCGGCGTTCATGTGGGCCGGGGGGGCCGGGCTCGATGAGATGCTGCGGCGTTTCCCGGACCGTTCGATCGGGGACATGGTAAGGATAATGAAGCAGATCGTCGATCTGTTGAGGCAGCTCGCGGAGGTTTCGCCCGACCCCGCCCTGGCGCGCAACATCCACCGCGCCATGGACGCGATCGACCGAGGCGTTGTTGGCTACTCCTCACTGGAGTCGATGATCGAGCACGGGGCGCCGCCACTCTGAGCACTTAACAGACGGAAGAGGAACGGCATGGCGAGATACATGGCGACCGTCGAATACCGGGGCACGGCCTTGCACGGTTTCCAGAAGCAGCCGGGGTTTCCCACCGTTCAGGGCCGCCTGGAAGAGGCGCTGGGCAGGATCGCCGGTGCCCGGACCCGGGTCATGGGCGCCGGACGCACCGACAGCGGGGTTCACGCCGTCGGCCAGGTTGTCGCCTTCGACCTCGACCCCGGGCGCGAGGTGGAGAAGGTGATAGCGGGGATGAACGCGCTCCTGTCGCCGGACATCTCGGTACCGGCTGCAAGCCGCGCGCGCGACGGGTTCGACCCCAGGAGGGACGCCCTCTGGAGGGAGTACAGGTACTTCTTCTGGACAGGCGCCGCGCCGTCCCCGTTTCTGGAGGAATTCACGCACCGCGCGGCATCGGGCCTGGACGTGGAGCGCATGTCGAGGGCCTGCGAGCTGGCGGTCGGTTCGCACGACTTCTCTGCGTTCCGCGTCAAGGCGGTCCCCGGTGAGGCGGCGACGCGAGACGTTCTGGAGTGCGGGCTTCACGAACCCTGCCCGGGCGTGTTGTGCGTGCGGGTCCGCGCCAACGCGTTCCTGTACAGGATGGTGCGCATACTTGCGGGCGCCCTGCACGATGTCGGCCGAGGAAGGATGGACACTGAGGAGCTGGCCGGCCACCTGGAGGGCGGAGATCGGCCGTGCGCGGAAGCGCTGCCGGCCCGAGGTCTGTTTCTCTGGCGCGTGGAGTACCCGGCTGGGATTACGATCGACGGTGGAAACGTGGAACGCAGGGTCCCTAGACTCTGACGCCCCGCGCGCGGCAGTTTTCAAGAAAAACCGGCCAGGCCGAGTCGAAGCTCGATTTGGCCGCCCCGCCGCGCTCGAACTGGGCGGCGTAGTCACCCCCGTATCTTACGGCCGGCAACCCTTTCAGCAGGGCGTCCGCGCGAATCCGCAGTTGCTCCACGAGCCCCTCAAGCCGGGCTTTGAGGTCGGCCATCTCCACCGGGGGCTTCAGGGCGGCGACGCCGGAGGCTAGGCTTAAAGCTTTCGCGTAAACCGCCTGGGCTTCGGAACCGAGGCTCGAGGGAACCTCACGGGCTTCGAAATCGACCTCGTTGTTGATCCTGGTAGCGAGCTTCGATATCCGTGCGTCCAGCGCGCCGGCCTCGCCGACCTTGCCCGCCAGGGCCGTCTCGAAAGCGCTGGTACCGTCTTCACCCCCGGCCGAGTCGCCGTCCGCGGATTCGTCCCCCCCGGTCTCGAAGGTGCAGGACGCCGCCGCCAGCCTGCGGCCGTCGGAGTCCCTGGCGACGACCTCGAGATCGTGAACGCCGCCGGACAGTGACTCGAGCTCGGTGTCGAACGGCGCGGAGGACTCGGTCTTCCGCTTCTTGCGGTCCAGGTAGAAAACAACACGGGCGACCTTGCCGGGAGACGACACGTCCACCTTCACCCTCACGGTGTCACCTTCGATAGTCGAGCCGTTGTGAGGCCTTGCGATGGTTATGGTAACGCCCCCTCCGGTAAGGAGCACGGCGGCCACGATCGCACCTGCGATGCCGGCGGCGGCCAGCGCGGCAACGCATATCCAGAGCCAGGCCGGCTGCTTGGCCGGTCCCCCGGGCATGTCGGCGGGTGGGCCGAGAACGGGAGACGGTAGTCCCCGGCCGGCGTCCGTAAGCTGGGGCGCTCCGCAGTACGAGCAGAACTTGCCGCCACCCGTCTCACACCCGCAGGATTTGCACTCTGCCACGATCAAAGTCTCCCTGAAGTC
>CAZAIS010000117.1:0-7281 GCA_964485255.1 uncultured Acidimicrobiales bacterium
CGAGCTCATTAGCCGGAAGCCAGGGGTGGAGCTGCACGTCTACAGGCCGGACGGCGTGAAGCTCTCCGTGGTTAAGCGCTACCCGGCGTCGGACGTCACGGTTTCGGAATCGAGGTGCGACGTATCGATTGGGGAGAACCACTGCGAGGACGATTTCCCGCCGGACGGGGGTTTTCCCTCGTTTCACGTTCGACTCGCGGAGGAAGACATGGCGTTCGACCTCACCTTCGAGGGCCTCATGCCGGGGTGGAAACCGGGGGAGGGGCGAACGCGGTACGGTGAGACGGACTTCTTCGCGTGGGTCGTGCCGGCCCCGAGGGCCAGGGTAAGAGGAACGGTAAGGTTCGGCGACAGGCGGCTCGAGGCTTCCGGGGTCGGGTACCACGATCACAATTGGGGCGTCGGGGACATGAAGAGGATCGTGGACCACTGGTACTGGGGCAGGGTCTACGCCGACGACTTGACGATGCTGTACGCGTACGTCATGACCCGGAAGCGTTACGGCAGCGCCTGCAGCACGCCCGTTATGCTGGCGCGGGGCTCCGAGGTGATCCTGAGCACGGGCGAAATGAGACTGGAGAGCGGGGGCGAAGTCTTCAACGAGGCGGCCAACCGTGACTATCCCGCGTGGGTCGACATCAAGGTGCCGGGAAGCCTCGGCCTTCACCTCGAGGTCCGCGAGGTCATCGACGCGCACGACTTCATCGCGGACCTGCCGGTGCTCCGGAGGGGAGCGTTGAAGCCTGCGGTCAACCGGCTTGTCGGGCGGCCGGGCTACTTCAGGTTCAACTCGGATTACTCATTGCGGGTGATACACGAAGGAGCGACCTGCGACAGGTCCGGCACCACCTTGCATGAAATGGTCGCTCTCAAGTAACGAGGACCGGGAGCGGAACCCTTTTTTGCTATCCCGCGTGGGTCGAGAAAAGACGATCGGAGTGAAGTCGTGACGTTGGGCGCGCTATCGCGGATCAGGGTAAGGGCCGTCGGGTTTCCCGGCCCCGGCTCCGGAAGGGACGCGGGGATAGACGCCCTCAAGGGTTTCGCCATCCTGCTGGTTGTCCTCGGCCACTCGCTCGAGATCGCCGACCCGGGCCTGTTCGTGCCCAACCCGTCGTTCAGGCACCACCTGGGAACGTTGGTCTACACCTTCCACATGCCGCTTTTCATCTTCCTGTCCGGGTACGTGATGACCGGCGGGAAGGTCCGCGTGGGCCGGAGCTTCGTGCGCCTGATGGTGCCGTTCTTCACCTGGATGCTTTTGAAGTTCTTATTCACAAGGTCGGACTACGGCAGGTTCGCCCGGTACGTCGGCGACACCCTGTGGGGAATGGCCAACGAGCCGCTGTGGTTCCTCTGGACCCTGTTCTTCTGCTACCTCCTGCTCATCGCCGTGCAGTACTGCGGGAAGCGCTGGAGGTACGGCGAGGAGGTGGGCTTCCTCATCATGTGGCTCGCGATCAATTTCATTCCCAGCACGAGGCTGGGGATACCCCAGTTGCAGTACTACTTCGCCTTCTTCGCGCTCGGCTACCTGGCAGCGAAATACAAGAAGGAGCTTTCGGGTATCAAGCCCGCCGCGAAGGCCTTCCTGCTCGCCGCGGCCCCGGCGGCCCTGCTCGCGCTGTTCTTCGCGATGTACTACCGCCTGCGCTGGGTGATGGTGCCCCTGGCGTTCCGTGACCTCTGGGACAACCCCGGTGTTTACGCCTCGAGGTACGCCCTGGGAATCCTGGGAATCGCATCCGCCTTCGCGCTCCTCGCGGCGGTCAAGGCCATAAAAGCCCGCAGGCTGGAGGCTTCCTTCGCCTGGCTGGGGCTTGCGACGCTTGACCTGTACGCCTCGCACGGGCTCCTCATCCAGCTCTCCTTCGGGCGGGGCTGGACAAAGGTGGCGTCCGCGTTCCTGGTAGCGGTGATAGGCGGCCTGGCCCTGACCTACCTGCTCCTGCGCAACTGGCGAGTCCTCAGCTACCCGTGCCTGGGTAAAAGCTTCAAGTTCGGGCCCAGGTACCGGCTGGAATTCTCGCCCGGGGTGGATGCGCGCCCGGCGCCGGGCGTTGTAGACTTGAGCGGTGCCCCGGAGGAGCCGGCCGGGGACGACTGAGTCGATCAAGGGAGGAAACGTAGCATGATATCGAGGCCGTCACAAGCGCGCGGGCGGGTGCTGTTACTCGCGATATCCGCGTTGTTCGTCGCCACTCTCTGCCTTGCCGTTGCGGCACCCGCCGCCCCGGCGGGCCAAAGTCCGGGCGCCGTCCGGGCACCCGGGGGCCCAGACGTCGCGCAGTTGCAGACAAAGACCTGGGACTTCGAGCGGTTCGACACCGACATCAAGGTGAACACGGACGGGTCGCTCACCGTCCGGGAGACGCAGGTGGCCAATTTCACGGGCTCTTTCTCGTTCCTGAACAGGGACCTCTCGAGTACCGCCGCCAGGTTCTCTGAGGGGCGCACGTACGGCCGGGTCAGGTACAAGGACATCAGGGTCTACGACCTCAGCGGAAAGCCGTACGGGAGCTGGGAGGTACAGAGGCCCGGCGGCGGGATAACGCGCGTGAGGATATCGTTCAGCGCCACCGACCGGCAGATGGGCTGGATAATCGAGTACCGGATGACCGGCGCGATTATATACGCGGAGGACTACGACCGCGTCTATTTCAATACTGTCTCGATCGACCGCGACGTGGCAGTGAGGAGCTCGCGGTCCACCGTCACGCTTCCCGAGGGCACAGACATGAAACAGGTCAGGGCGGCTTCCTACCCCGACAAGACGTACCCGCCGGCCTCATCGACCTCCGGGGTCGATGGCGACACGCTCTGGTGGGAGTCCAGGACGATCGCGCCGCGGACCACGCTGACGGTTGACGTCGCCTTCCCGAAGGGAACCGTACAGATACCGCTCACCTACCGCAAGAGTTTCGGGATCCTCGTCATAGTCCTCGTGGGGATCGCGGTGGTGCTTGTCAGCGGCGGGATGATCTGGCTCTGGTCGAAGAAAGGCCGGGACGTAAAGAACGAAGTCACCGTAGTCCAGTACGAGCCCCCGCCTGACATGCGCCCGGCGGAGGTCGGCATGCTCATGAACGAGAAACCGTTGACCAAGGACATAACCGCCACCATAGTGGACCTCGCGGTGAGGGGCAGGTTGGTGATAACGGAGGAGGAGCCCAAGGGCATGCTCAAGAAGCGCTCTGAGTTCGGCTTCGAGAAGCGGAACGTGGACAACAGCGACCTCGCGCCCTTCGAGGCGGAGGTGATCGACGGGTTGTTCGAGAGCGGGACCATGGTCAGCGAGTCGGACCTGAAGGAAAGGTTCTACACCCACATAAAGTCGTTCGACCGGGAGCTCAAGGAGCAGGTCCTGGCTAAGGGGTTCTGGGACGGCAGCCCCGAAAAGGTGAAGGGACGTTACACGACGATAGCGCTGGCGCTGCTGCTGCTGATCGTGCCCGTCTTCCTGGTGATCCCGAGGTGGATAGACCTAGGTTACCTCATCGCCCTCGTCCCGGGCCTGGCGATATGCGGCATAGTAGTCTTCATTGTGGGAAGGTACATGTCCAGGCGAACCGCCAGGGGCGCCGAGATGTACGCTTACGTCCTGGGCTTCAAGGAGTACATGGCGACCGCCGAGCAGGAGGAGATGAAGCTCATGACTCCCGAGAACTTCCAGGCGAACCTCCCCTACGCGATGAGGCTGGGCGTCGCCGAGAAGTGGTCGGAGAAGTTCAAGGACATCTACACCGAGCCCCCCGACTGGTACCGTGGCTACTACGGCGGGCCTTTCACCACCGTATACCTGGCCTCCTCGCTCGCGAGTATGGACTCCAGGATGGGCACTACGCTCACCTCGCAGCCCGGTGGCAGCGGCGGCGGGGGAGGCGGCTTCGGCGGCGGCTTCTCGGGAGGCAGTTTCGGCGGCGGGGGATCGAGCGCGGGGTAGTCAGCCCTCGAGCGACGCGTCGGGTACTTCCCTGTCGGCAAGCTCCTCGATCTCGAAATAATCGCGCCCCGCAAAAGCGTTGGGGAACGCCCGGGCCACCAGGCTCGCGGGGAACGCCTGCCGCGCGTTGTCGTAGTACATTACGGAGCCGTTGTAGTACTTCCGGGAGCCCGCGATCCTCGCCTCGGTCGTGGCGAGCTCCTTTTGAAACTCACGGAACTCCTGGTTGGCCTTGAGGTCGGGGTACTTCTCCACCAGCGCGACCAGGTTGCCGGCGGCCGCGGTGAGGTTGTCCTCGGCGGGGCCCTGCGCCGCGACGCTTGGGGCGCCCATGGCTTCAGCCCTGGCTCGTGACACCGCCTCGAGGGTCTCTTTCTCGTATGAAGCGTATCCCCCCACGATCCTGGCCAGTTGGGGCAAGAGGTCGTATCGCCTCTTGAGCTGCACGTCTATCTGGTGCCAGGCGGCGTCAACCTTGTTGCGCAGGCGTATGAGCCTGTTGTAGACGAGAGCGAAAGCGATCCCGAACAGCACCACCACCGCCGCCACGACTATAATCGCGATAACCATCTTCAGGCCCCCCTTCCTCCGGCCGTACTACCCGGGGCCGGGTCGAAGAAGTGGAGCAGCGACGTCCGCGTGGCCGGCGGCCCCTCGGGCATGGTCGAAAAGGCGAGCGTACGACCCTGCCTGCGGCGCCGGGATCGTTTCAAGCGGTCCCCGCCACCCCGGTGGGACCTCCCGCCGTGCCCCCGGGACCGGCGCCCACCAGGTCGCCTCCCGGATCGTTCCCGGACTCACCACCCGTCTCCGGGGCGGCACCGATGCCCTCCGCGCGCACGACAAGCACCCACAGGACGATCAGGTTGACGACTGGTACGAGCAAAAGCAGCCCCATCACGCGGCCTTTCCCGCACGCCCTGGACAGCTTGAAGCAGATCAGGATGTACATGATAACGTTAACGACCGGTATGAAGCAGAGCACGGTCCAGAGGTAGCGCTTGCCGGCGATGCGGCACACCAGGTAAACATTCAGGACCGGTATCCAGGCGAACCACGTGTGTTTCACGGCGAGACCCCTCGCGATCCTCTGAAAGCAAAGGGCCGAGTAAGCGTATACGGCCAAGCTCATGATCACGATCATCGCCGTCGTCGTCGGTGTGTACATTCACATCACTCCGGGCCGGTTGCCGGTGGCGGGTTGATGGACCGGGCCTCGCCCTTGACCACGCTCGCCGTGGTCGCGGCGTTGGGCGCGGCGGGTACGGCGACCTGGCAAACGACGCCGCCTTTGCCGTCGTCGGCGGGGTAGCTCCCGAGGAGCGTCCCGTTCTGGACCTCGTATTGATAACCGTAAGGAAGCGCGGGCATCCTTACCTCGACGTAGGCAGCCGGCAGACCGACGTCCAGGCTGTTCTCCACGGTGATGGTAGCCGAGCCGCCGTCGGAGGCGACCTGCGCCCTGGACCGGATGGCGGGCGTGACCAGCTTGTCGAGGTCAGTGGTCCCGCCAACGTTGGTCCCCTCGTAGGAGGGGTACGACCACTTTGGGTCCTTGTAGTTGAAGCTCTCGACCCGGCCGTTGTCTATCCATATCCAGCGGTAGCCCGGGTACCTGTCGGATTCCCCCTCCTCGGGGAACTGGATCGAGGTCGAGTTTACGTACTTGACCTCGCCGGCCCCGTCCTTCCAGGTAAAAACGTCGTAGAATGACTGCCCCAGGGCCTTCTGCGCCATTGAGCGCGTCGCGACGTAGTCGGAGTGGTCGTGGCCGCTTATCTCCATCGCGACCCTGTATTCCTGCATTAGCTTCATGATCGCGAGGCGGCCCTGTCCGTTGCCCATGTCGAGGAAGGAGGTGAGGGCGTGCTTGAGCCCGGCGATACCTCCCTTTCCCGCTTCCGTCCCCCACATCTCCCCCGAGCCGTCGGTCTTGTAGGGATCGTGGTGCATTACGAGGATGCGCGCCCTGGAATCCTGGTGGCCCGCCAGGTCATCCCGGATCCAGGCGAGCTGCCCCTTCAACGAAGCTATATCGATGCCGTTCATGCGCTCCGCCGTTATGCCCGCCGCCGCCGCGTCACCCCCGGCCGCGAACTGGCCCTTGTACTTGGTCGGCTGGAGCATGACGTCGAACCAGTCGATGAGCTCGCGTTGCGCAGGAGACCAGTCCTGGGAGTTGCAGGCGACGAAATGGCAGTCGTCGTAATCGAAGGAGCGGTATATGGGCCCGTACAGCTTGCGCCAGTTGATGAACCAGTCTTCGCCCGCGGCCTCGTCACCCTCGTTGTAGGAGTCGTGGTTGCCCATGACCATGAAACAGGGTACGTCAAGCCTCAGCGTCTCCTCGTAGAACCACATCATCTCGTACTGGTACTCGGTGGTCTCGCCCCAGGGAGGGCCGTTGTCCTGCGTGAAGTACCTCTGCCCGAAGAGGGCGTCCCCGCTGAAGATAACGAAATCCGGGTGTATGAGGTTGACCTGGTCGATCGCTTTCTGGTAGTAGACCGCTCCTTTCCGATTGGGGTCCTTGCCGTTCGGGCGGTCGCTGCGCTCGTGGTAAGTGCACGAGGGATAGTAGATCTCGTGACCCCATACGTGGACGTCGGTCATCTGCACGAATGAGAAACGGTCCTTGTACTCGTCGATTGCCTGGAGGGCATGCGGCTGCATGTCCTTGTGCTTGAATAAGACGAACTGCGATTCGATGTGAACGTCGTACAGGTCGCACGGCAGGTCGGGCGGGACGGCGACGGTGACCAGGTATATCCTCCTGTCGGTGGTGGAGCTCCTCGCGTACTCGGGCCACCGGGTGCTGTAGCCTATCTCGACCGACCGGACGTCCAGCGGCCTCGTCAGGATGGCCGGGCCGTTCGATGTCTTTACCTCCACCTGGAAAGACATCGGGACGGGCAGGAACCGCCAGTAGACCTGGGAGCGCGGGTCGTACTCGATGGTCAGGCTCTCGCCTTTCTTGACGATCGCGGGGTTGCCGTACGTGGGGTATATCAGCCTGGTGATCTTGGGGCTGTGCTGGACCCCGATGCTTTTGCTGATCCAGCGCGACTGCACCGCCATGACCGAGCCGCAGGCTATAAGGATCAGCAGCACAAGTATCAGGGGCCACGCGTGCCCTATGCGACCTGCCCGTCCATAGTCTCTCTTGGCCATGTCACTCCCGTGTCGCGAGTTCCGGCCGGACCCCTGCCGGTTGATTATATCCGAAATCCGAGCTTGATTTTTCGTGGTCAGGTCTTTTTCTGAAAGTGCTCAATCCATGAGCACCGTGGAGTCCGAGCGTGGGCGTACACGGAGCCGCGGTATTGTCGCTTACATCC
>CAZAIS010000118.1:0-7252 GCA_964485255.1 uncultured Acidimicrobiales bacterium
GCGAAGCTCGTGTGACACCATGCCGACGAACTCGGTCTTGAGGCGATCGACCTCCCGCAGCCTCTCGTTGGCCTCCTCCAGCCGGATTATGGTCTGGCGTATGAAGTCCTCGTACTGCTTCTGCTTGCTCATGTCCTCCACGCGCGCCCACACGCCGGAAGTCCGGCCGTCCTCGTCCCGCAAGGCCCACAGCCTGACCGCGGCCGGCAGCAGGGAGCCGTCGCTCCGCCGGTACTCCTTCTCGTACCTGTCGGAGCGGCCGGTAGGGAGGACCTGGTTCTCGACCACGTCCCTGTCCACGGACTGCCATTCGAGCGGGGTGAGCTCGCGGACGCACGCGCCCTTCAGGTCCTCGACTTCGTAGTCGAGCATGCGGGCGAAGGATTCGTTGCAGTCCACGATGCGCCAATCGGGGGAGGTCAGGACGATGCCGTCAACGGAGTTCTCGAAAAGGTTGCGGTATCGCTCCTCGGACTCCTTGAGCTTGCGGTGCATCAGAACGCGGTCGGTGACGTCCACCCCGAAGACGGCCACCCTGGCGGTCTTTCCTTCTTCGTCCTTGACCGGCACCACGTGCTGGGTGAAATGCCTGCCGCCGAAGACGGCGGTAACGACGAAAGCCTTGCCGGTTTCCCGTATCCTGTCGCCTATCTCCCGGATCCTCGAGAGCTCCTCCTCCGCGAGGAGGTCCGTTATCAGGCGGCCGGAAACCTTATCCGCCGAGTAACCGAGTGACCTGGCACCTGTCTCGTTTATCGCCAGGACGCGGCCCTCGAGGTCGAGGAGTACGGCGAAGGCTATGGGAAGGTTCAGCAGAACGTGCTCGTACTCGCGGGCTTCCTCGAGTTCGCGCTCGGCCTGTTCCCTCGCGAACTCCGCGTCGGCCGCCTGCTGCAGCAGGCGCGTGGAGAACCTGATGGACAGGAACACCAGCAGCGCCGAGACGGTGGAGAAGAGCAGGATCACCAGGACCGTTCTCAATGCCCCGTGATGGCTGACCGCGGCGTCCACGACCGCGGAAGCGATGATGACGATCTCAACCACGACGAAGCTGAGTATCGCCAGATACCACAACCGCTTCGAGGCCTGCTCGAAAGGCGTGTTCCGCCGGGGGAGACTACTTGCCACTTTCACAACAAAGAAAATACCACACTCCCGCCCATTCTTCGACTTAACTTTTGGGGGTCAGGTCTAGAAAGTTAAGCCGGCCTAATCAAGTCCGGGGGGTCTTTATTATAGTCACGCTTCAGACGTGAACGTGTCCCGGCCGCACCCGCCGCCGTATTGTGACGCCACCGGAGACCGTCCGGATCGGTTTCAAGGAGGCCCCGGTCGAAAGGCGGCCGCCGGTTGCTATAGAATAGCCGTGGCCGGGCCTTTTCCCTGCCGTCTCGCGAGAATGGAGGCCGATTGAGCCAGTTCGAAAACACCGGGCAAGGAAACCGGGGAGCCGGAGCACCGCGTCCACCCGCTCAGCCCGGAGCGCAACCGCGACCGACGGCTCAGCCCGGAGCGCAACCGCGACCGCCCGCGCAGCCCGGAGCACAACCGCGACCGCCCGCCGGAGTCTCCGGCTCTCCCGCGCCCGCAGGCACCCAGGGACAACCGCCGGGCGAAACCCGGCGTTCGCCCACGCCCACAGGAGCGCAGGGACAGCCGGCAGCCGGAGCCCCACACCAGCCGCCGCAACCCGAGGCGCAAGCGCCGCAGGCGGGTCCGTACGCACCGGTACCCGGGAGCGGGCCCGCCCAGGGGACGCCACCGACCATGCCCGCGCCCGCGGTCCCTCCGCGAGGCGGGAGGTTTCAGGTCGTCAAGCCCTGGATGATCCTGCTGGCGGCGGGAGTGATTGTCCTGGCTCTCGGCTTCGTCCTGACCAGGATCAACACCTCCGGCGTGACTTACAAGAAGGTGACCTTCACGACCGAGGGACTGGAGGAAAAGCCCGTCACCGTGTCCGGCCTGCTCATCGAACCGGCGGTGAAGCCCGCGGGAAAGGTGCCGGGCGTCGTTTTCGCCAACGGCATCACGGGCTCCAAGGAATGGTACGTCCAGGTGACCCGGCAAATGGCGAAAGAGGGCCTGGTCGTCCTCGCGATCGATTTGCGCGGCCACGGGGGCTCCGGCGGGGCGAGCGAATTTGCCTGCGACGAGGCCAACGACATGATAGCGGCGGGAAACTACCTCAAGAACAACGTGCCCGAGGTTGACCCGGCTCACATAGTCGCCATGGGACACTCGCTGGGCGGCGTAAGCGCGACAAGGGCGGGAATCATCCAGCCTGACAACCTCTTCTCGTCTGTCGTTGCCATATGGTCCTGGACCAGCTACAAGGAGGCCGTTGTCGATCTGATGGGTCCGCTGGACGCTTTTACGGGGAGGTCGTGGCCGTTCGTATGTTTCTCCAGGAGCTTCGACATCAACGCCCCGGAGGACCAGCGCGATCGGGACATCCTGTCGATGATGGGTGACAACAGGCCGCCCAACTACATGCTCGCGATAGGCAGCAACGACGAGCTCGCCTCGGTAGCCCGCGAAGAGGAGATAATGGAGAGGGCCACCCAGGCAGCCAGGTCCGCGGGAGGGGACGCGAAGCTCAAGGAGAACGTCACCTACGGCGATTTCGCGGCCGGCACGGCCCGCAGGCTCGTTGTGACGAGCGACGACCACATGACCGAGCTGGCGAGCGGAGCGATCGTGAGCCAGGCCGTGGACTGGATAAGGCAGGGCGCCGGGCAGCCGGTCGAGGAGAGGAAAGGGGCGCCGTTCCTTTGGGGCAGGCTCCTCGGCTTCGGCCTCATCGCGATCGGCATCATGCTGCTCGTTTTCGGAGTCCTGTCGCTCGTCCGCCGGAAGCTGTTCCCCGAGGGCGGGGAGATAGTCGTGGCCCCCCTCTGGGAGTATCCCGCCGGCAGGCAGATGCTCGACGTCCTCGTGTACGCCCTGCCGATCCTGGCCGCGAGCTTCCTTGCTATGCCGGCGGCCAAGCTTCTGGGCATAAAGCCGTTCATCCCGTACATGTCCGTGAACGAGTTCAGCATCTTTTATCTCTCCCGCACCATACTGCTTCTCCCTCTGTTCGCCGCGGTCATGGTGGTCGTCATACGCCGCCTGACCTCGGCGGGACGGCTCGAGGACCAGGTGAAGAAGGGAGCCGTTCGCTGGGGCAAGAGCGCGGTTTACGCGATCATACCCCTGGCGGTGACGGTCTTTGTGATGCTCGCGATCGGCGGCCCGCTCCTCCTCCCGAGGGCGTTCGCCAAGCTGCCCCTGTACTTCTTCCTGGGGACCTTCCTGGTGGGCATCGCGTTATGGATGGAGGACTACCTCTTCTACAAGCTCGCTTATCGCGCGCTGGATACCGGCGACGGACAGGTGAACAACTGGCGGGTACTTCTGGTTCGTGCGGTGGTTTTAGACCTGGCCCTGATAGCGACGATGCTGCCCCTGATGAAAGGATTCGGTGTCTCCCTGAAGCTCCTGGCGTTCCGGGTGCCGGTGGTGCTCCTGCTGGCCCTGGCGGTTGTCCCCTTCCTTGGAATAGCCTGGATCTCACTGAGGCTTCGCAGCCTGACGGGGGGCAGCATGGCCTCCGGCTTCATGTTCACAGCGATCGCGGTCTGGCTCATGACAGGACCGGTGGGCACGCGCGGCTTCTGACCCGGATGAGGTCCGGATCCACTCCCGGTTGAACTCCCGGCGCCGCCGCGCCTCACGCGCCCGCCCGGCACTCTCCGCCGCCGCGCCTCTCAGCGGTCCCTGAGGGTGAATTCGAAGCATGCTCCGCCGTTGGTGTACACCTTCAAGGAACCGCCGTAGAGGTTCACGATCTTGTTGACGATAGCGAGCCCGATCCCTGTGGAGCCGTTCTCTCCCTTGTAGAAAGGCATCAGGACGTTGTCCAAGTCCTCGGCCGCGATGCCGGGCCCGTTGTCCTTCACGGCATAGGCATGCCCCGTGGCGGTCTTCCCGAGGCGCTTGATCTCGATAACGGGATCCGGGCTGGTGTTGTACCTGATGCCGTTGTCTATCAGGTTGCTGAAAACCTGGTACACGTGCGTCGGGTTCGCCCGCAGCGTCCCCATGTCCTCGCCCAGGATGACGGTCACACCACGCTGTCCGATTTCGGTGTCGTGCTCCTCCAGAACCCGCCGGACCGTGGCCGAGACGTCCACGTCCACGACCTCGTCGGGCTCCTGCCCCGCGCGGGCGAGCACCAGCAGGTCACCGATCAGCGCCTGCGCCTGGTCCGCGCCCGCCAGGATCACCTCGGATACCCGCCGGATCTCCATACCGGGGTCCTCGAGTTCGTCCCTGCGGGACCAGAGGGCGTTGAGGTTGTCCGCCGCGAGCTTGATCACCGTCAGCGGGCCGCGCAGGTCGTGAGAGACGGTCTGGGCATAGCCCTCCAACTCGCGGTTAAGCCGCTTGAGCTCCTCGGCCGCCTCCTTGTGGTGAGTGATGTCGCGCGCGAGGCAGAGAACGCTCTTGACCCGGCCTTCCTCTATCAGGGGGATCGCGTTCACCTCGTAGAGGGCGCCCTCGCCCCGCGAGTTCCGGGCGTAGGCCTCGAGCCCCCTCACCTCCCCACCGGCGCGGAGGTCTCTTATCGCCTCCGCGATCTCCTCGGTGTTATCCCCGGCGAAGAAGTCCATGTAATCCGCCCGGCGAAGCTCGTCCAGCGACATCCCGGCGCGCTCCAGGAGGGCGTCGTTCGCGTCCAGGAACGTGCCCTGAGGCTCCACCAGGAAGATGAAGTCAGGGCTCAGCTCGAACATCGTGCGATAGCGCTCCTCGCTCTTGCGCAGCGCCGCCTGGGCCCGCTCGGTGTCGGAGACGTCCCGGGCGTTGACTATGATACGCACGTGGCCTCCCCGCCCCGCGAACGGGCGCCCCGCGATCGAAAGCGTGTGCCAGTTGCCGTCCCTGTGCTTGAAGCGCGTCTTGATGCGGTCGGAGGGCCTGGCTCCCGAGACAACGCCCTCGTGTACGGAGAGCACGGAGGGGAGGTCTTCCTCGTGTACGAAATCGAGCACGCTCCGCCCGATTATCTCCTCCGGGGCATAGCCCAGCAGGGGCTGGACGGAAGGGCTTATGTCGATGACAACGGCGTCGGCGTCCAGGATCGCGAGCACGTCCATGGAGTTCTCGAGGACGGAACGGTAGTGTTCCTCGGCCTCGACGCGCTCCGCAAGCTCGTGCTGGTAACGGTCGTTGGCGGCCCTGAGCTCGGCGGTCCTCTCCTCGACGAGCCGCTCCAGGTCGTCCCGGTGGCTCGAGATTTCCGCGCCCGCCCTGACCCTTCCGGTGATATCGCGGCCTATCCCGCTGTAACCTATCGGGACTCCTTCGAAGTTGCGGAGGAGGCGCCCCGACAGCTCGAAGTTCCGCTTCTCTCCGGTCTTCGTCTCAAGGACGACCTCCTCTATCGCGTGACCTTCCTCGCGCATCCGCCGCATTCCGTCGAGCATCTTCTGCCGGTCCTCGCTCCTGAAAAGGTCGAGGACCCTCATGCCGGAGATCTCGGCGTTGGTATAGCCGGTTATCTCGCCCACCTTCTGGTTCCAACGGAAGAAGTGGCCGTCCATGTCGACAACCGCGAAGAGGTCGGGTAGGTCGTTGAGGACGTCCTCGATGAACACCTTCTCGTCAAGCATCTCCTTCTCGATGCGCTTGAGGCTGATCTCAGCGAGAGCCTTCTGGACCGCCTCGACAAGCAACTCGGGAAGCTTCGCGTCCTTGACTACGTAACCCGACGCCCTCGACCTGAAGGAACGCGCCGCCGTCTCCTCGTCACCGTGGCCCGTGACCATGATTACAGGTGGATGAGGCCTCCCGCCGCCGGTGATCTCGTCGAGCAGGTCCAGTCCGGCTCCGTCCGGGAGGCGGTAGTCGAGGGTTATGAGGCCGTAATCGTGCTTGTTGAGTTTTTCGCGCGCCGAGGCGCAGTCGAGGGCGATGTCAACTTCTATCGAGAACTTGTTTGATATTATCCTTTTGAGCAGACCCGCCATCTCCGTGTCATCTTCGATGACCAGTACCTTCAGGTCGTTCTCTATTCCCATATCGCCTGCCGCATCTTCTGCCGCTTCAGTAAAAACCCCGCCATACTTTCCCAACTATTACCATTCGCCCCCAAACCCTCCCTCAACCCCGCTTAACTTTTGGGGGTCAAGTCTAGAAAGTTAAGTCGCCCGAACGTCATCGGAGAGCCTGCCCCTATCGTCGGCCTCCAGGGTCATGCACGCATGGTCCACTGGGCCGCCCGCATCGCCAGAGAGCTCCGTGGCGCCACGTAGCGGGACATCTCGCGCAGGGTCAACCGTCCGACGCAATGCAAGAAACCCCTTCACCGGGACACCCCGATGGCGCGAGCCGCCGTACGAGTATCGCTAAAGACCCTTGAGCACCCTGTTGGCCGCGTTCACCCCGGACGTCAGTGCTCCCTCGACCGACGGCATGCCGAAGTACTCCCCGGCGAGATGAAGCCCCTTGTACTCACGCATGCCGACCTTGAGCTTCTGGACCGCGGTGATCTGTCCCGGGCTCGATAGGCATACAGCCTCGGGCCAGCGGAAGATCTCGCAGAATATCTGTTCGTCAGGGAACTTCGGCACTACCATCTGCAGCTCTCGGACCACCTTGTCCCGGATCTTCGCGTCGTCCCAATCGAGCATCTCGTGGGCGTACTTGCCGAAGGTGAACACGTGTACCAGGCTCGTGTTCGGCGGGGCGTAGGAAGGGGCCTTGTTCGCGTTGTCCGTGAAGCCGGACATGCACATCCCTTCCCTGCGGGGAGTCGCGATGGCGTACATGTCGTCGATGACCTTCCCCTTGGTGGCGAGCATCACGTGCGTGCACGCGCTGTACTTGACTCCGCCGAGCGTGTCCAGGATCTGCGGTGGGAGGTCCGACAGCATCGAGGCGGCCTGGCCGGCGAGCGCCCCGCATATGACGCTGTCGGCTTCCATGAACTCGGTCTTGGAGCCGTCCTTGATCTCGACGCCCTTGACCTTGTTGCCGTCCATGACGATCCCGGTCACCTCGGTGTTGAGCCGGAGGTTCTTAACGTTCTTTGCGAGGGATTCGGCGAGGTACCCCATTCCCTTGGTCGTCGTGCTCAGGCCGGGAAGGAAGTACCACGCCAGCGCGAGCCCGTAGGCCGCGGAGATGTCCTCGGGCTCGCCCAGCGTCAGGGTGCTCGCTATCGGCTGTATGGCGTACTCGAGTATCTCATCGCCCCAGTTCCGCC
>CAZAIS010000119.1:0-7230 GCA_964485255.1 uncultured Acidimicrobiales bacterium
CCTTTTCCCCCGCTATGACGAGAGTCGGGACGTCGATGGTGGAGAGGACATCCTCGGCCGAGTGCTTGCCCATCCCGAGAAGCGCGCGCATCTCGTTGGCGAACCCCATCTTGGCGATGTGCTCGAAGTAAAGGTCCATCTCCATCCTGGAGCAGCGGTGCCGGTCGATCTCGACGGCCCTGGCCACGGGCCAGGTCAACGGGGATCTCAAAAGCGGCACGCCCAGCGCCTCGAGACCGCGCGGGTGCTTTATTACGAACTCGAAGAGCTTCCGGTAGGCTTTCTCGAACCAGGGGGCGGTCCCGAAGGCTTCGAACGGGTTGGCGCAGGGACCGTTGAGCGGGATGAGCGCCTCGACCCGCTCGGAGTGGTCGCGCCAGAACTCCAGCACGACCTGGGCTCCCATGGAAAACCCGACGAGCACGGCTCTGTCCACGCCCGCGTGATCGAGGACGGCCTCGAGGTCGCGGGCATAGCACGGTATCTCGAAGGTGTCGAGGTCGGCCGGGACATCCGAGCGTCCGTGTCCCCTGTAGTCCCAGCATATTACCTTTCCGACCCTGGAAAAGTAGTCCTCGAACAGGTGCCAGAAAGTCGTCGTATTGGCGACCCCGTTCGCCGTCACGATCGCGAGGCCTTGACCCCGGGTCGAGTACCTGATGACGGTGCCGTCAAAGCTCTCCGTCTCGCGGACGTGTCCCTTGACGAGGTATCTCATGTTGACTGCTGCGGGCACCGGGCTCCTCCGTTTCCGCGTTCGGCCATGCCGGCGAGCGCGGCATGGCTGCTCGCCGCGGGACGGGGCGTGTCGCGCCGCCGCCCGAGCGCCGGCGGATGACTCGTGAACGGCGCGGCGCTTGAAGCGGACGCGCTTCGCCGCCGGGTTTCCGGCCTAGAGTTTCTCGCCGATGAGAACGACGGCGATGTCGGGTGACGCCGGCTGGCGTGTTACAACAGTGTTAGCGCAGCATATCGCCGGCGGTTTCGCGCACTCGACGCACCGTCCGGTCCTTGCGCAATCCGCCTCGATATTCAGAATCCTGGCGCACTGGGGCACGCTCTCGTCCTTGGCCCGTCGGAATCCTTCCTCGAGACCGTCGACGATGTGGTTGAAACCGGCGATGAGTATAAGGGATTCGGGGACGCGCCCCGGTCCCCAGATCGGTACGAGATCGGGCTCAACCTTGAACAGCATTCCGTCCAGGGTCACCGCGCACACCGTCGACAGGTACACGGATCTGTTCGGCACCCTCTGCTTCCTGCGCCCGCGCCCCGCCGCGAGCGGTATGGCGCTCCTGGTGCTGTTGCCGCGTGCACGCAGGGTGGACACGATCCCGAGTTCCTCGAGGGCCGGGTTGTCCCAGTACAGGACCGTCCTGTGGAGCGGCACCAGGCTCAGGATGATTCTGTTCGCTTCGGACGCCGTAGGAACGGGGACGGGTGTGAAGTCCCGGTCGGCGAGGGCGGACGCGCACTCGAGAACCCGGCTACTGACCCGCTTGTCGCGGTAGTTCTCCCAGAGCTCCAGGAAGCTCTCATCCAGGTTTGCTGTCAATGGCGGACCTTTCCGGCTTGGCGACCCGAACGCAGATAATGATAATAGATTTTGTGCTCAAAAGGGGATTTCAGTTAAGCGCGGGCGTCACGGATAGAGAAATCGAAGCGGGCGCCGCCGTCGTTGTGAACGTCGATTGTTCCGTCGTAGACGCCGACGATCTTCATGACTGTCGCGAGCCCGATGCCCGATTCGCCCCCCGCTCCGGAGACGAATGGAAGGAATATCTTCTCCGATTCGTCCGGCGGGACACCGGGGCCGTTGTCGCGGATCGCGTAACGGTGCCCCCCTGTCTCATCGGCGCCCATGTACTCGATGTCCACCACAGGCTTGCGTGCGTTGTTGTGCTTTATCGCGTTATCGATGAGGTTGCTGAAGAGCTGGTACATGTGCGCCCTGCTGGCCGTGACTCTGCCGAGGTCGCCGGATACCTTGACCTTGACGCGCTTCGCCTTGATCGCGTCCCGACGCTCCGCCAGGACGTCGCGCACGACCTCCCCGATGTCCACCTTGCCGGCGTCAAGTGGCTTCTGTCCCGCTTCGGCGAGGTCCAGCAGGTCCTCGATGAGCCGGTTGGACTTCTCGACGTTCGACTCGATAATCCCCGACATCTCCCTGACGCCGTCGAGCGTCTCCTCATCGGCGTTCCCCTTGAGCAGGCTCTGTATCGTCGCGCTGGCAGCCCCCATGGAGGCTAGCGGACCCTTCAGGTCGTGAGAGACGGCGTGCGCGTATCCTTCAAGCTCGTTGTTCAGGGCCTGCAGCTCGCGCTCCGCCCGCTTGCGTTCTGTAATATCGCGGATCGTGGTGATGAAAGCCCGCGGGTTTCCTTCGGGGTCGCGCAGCAGCGAAGCCGTCAGCTCCCCGAGGAATGTCGTTCCGTCTCTCCTCAGGATCGAGAACTCGGTCGGATTCGAGGCGCCGGTTTCCAGAATGCGGGCGGCCTCCTCCCTGATCCTGGCCGCTCCCTCGGGCAGGAGGACTTCCAGGGCGCTCTTCCCGATGAGGTCTTCCGGCCCGCGGGCCCGCTGCTGGTCGACGGCGCGATCCGATACCATGGTCACATTGAAATCCAGGTCTGTTACCACGACGGGGTCCGGGGAGGTGGCGAGCAGGCCCCTGTAGAGTTCCTCGGACTCGGCAAGCGCCCTCTGGGCGGCCTTGCGCTCGGTGACGTCCCTGGCGATGCCGAACTCCCCTGCGATCTCGTCCCGCTTCATCAAGGGAGCGCTGATGAACTCGGCGGTGACATAACTGCCGTCCTTCCTGAGTATACGGAGCTCATACGGCTCGGGGTATTGCCCCTCCATGGCCTGCTCGAGGGTTCTCAGCGCTACGGGTACGTCGTCGGGATGCACGATTGGAGTGAAAGGCCTGCCGATCCACTCCTCCCTCGAGTAGCCGCTCAGGGTCTCGAAAGCGTTGTTGAGCGCGGAGAACACCCCCTCTTCCGTGACGCTGTAGATAACGTCGGGCGCCGTCTCGAAGAGGAGCCGGTAGCGCTGCTCGCTCTCGCGCAGGGCTTCGTCGGCCAGCCTGCGATCGGTCACGTCCCTGCCTACCGCCTGGTACTCCACGATCCGGCCGGAATCGTCGAAGAAGCCCCTGGTCCTCCATTGCATCCACCTTGTCTCACCCCCCGCGTTCACCATGCGGAACTCCAGGTTGACAACGGGGCGCTCGCCGCTGATGGTCGATATCTCCTGCAGGATGCCGGCGCTGTCCTCCTCGGGCAGGAAGCCCTCAAAGGAGTCCTGTGCCAGCAACCGGTCCCGCGTTATGCCGAAGAACCGCGAGACCGCCTCGTTCACGAAGGTGGGCTTCCCGCCCGGAAGGTACCTGACGATCAGCTCGGTCTGGTCCTCGACGACGGCGCGGTACTCGGCCTCACTCCTCTCGAGTGCCTTCTCGGCCTCTTTCCTCTCCGTGACGTCACGGATGATCGCGGTGACGGAGACGTCGTCGCCGATTATCCAGGGTGCGGAGCGTGACAGCTCCATGAAGAACTCTGCCCCGTCCTTTCTCCGGCCGACGAGTTCGTACGTCTTTCCGGCTCCGGCGTCACCGCGCGATGCCGTCTTGATGAAAGACCTCAGGCGCTCCCGGCGAATACGCTCGGGCATGATCATCGTGAGCGGCCGGCCGAGCGCCTCTTCCGCGGTGTAGCCGAACGTTGCGGCCGCGCCCGGATTCCAGAAGGTGATGTCGCCCTCGCTGTTCGCGCATATTATCGCCTCGTTGGCGGTCTCCACGACCGAGCGGAACCGTTCCTCGCTCTCGCTGAGCCTCTTGAGGTTGCGCGAGTTCCTCAGTGCGATCGAGACTATCTCACCGAAGGCCGATGCCATGAGGCCGTCCCGCTTGTCGAACCCCCCCGGCTTGTTCGCCAGGCCCATGAGACCCACGGTCTCTCCGCCGACCACCAGGGGTGAAAGCATCAGGTTGGTGACGGACATGTGGCCTTCAGGGATGTGCTCGAACAGGGGGGAGGTCTCTACCGAGTTCTCGATGAACGGTCTGTCCAGCTCGAACCGGGTGCCGTGCAGGGCGGACACGGGCATGTTCCTGCCGCCGCCGAAATCACTCCTGGCGGATTCGGGGTCCACCATCACCAGCTCCTCGGAGCGCTCCTCGAAAAGGGCCACGTAACCTATTCCGGCGCCGATGAGGTTCTTGCAGCGCAGGAAGATGTCGCGCGCGGCCCTGTCGAAATCCTCCTGCTCGAGAACCAGCCTGGTGCTCTCCAGCAGGGCGGTGATCTCCTCGCGCCGCTCGTTGGTCTCCCGGACCATTGTATGAAGCGCTTCTTCCGTCTTCCTGCGCTCGGAGATGTCACGCCCGAGGCCGGCGATAGCGACCGGCTCTCCGTTCTCGTCCCTGACCAGCGCGCCGGACAGCTCGAAGGGGATCGTCCTGCCGTCACTGGTGATTATCCGCGTCTCGGATATCTGTGCCTCTCCGGTGTCGAATATCCGCCGCATCGCCGCCAGGACCCTGGGTACCTCTTCGGCAGGGTGGAAATCGTTGGGACTGAGGGCCGAGATTTCCTCATCGCTGTATCCTGTCACGTCGTTGAGTGCCTTGTTCCATCGCAGGTAGCGCCCTTCCCTGTCGACAAGAACGAAGATCTCGGGCATAGTATCCAGGGTCTGCATTGGGAAAGCCCTCTTGTCCCTAACGATCTCCTGGACCCGCTTCTCGTCGGTCAGGTCCCTGACCTTGACGACATATCGCGGGCCGCGCCTGGTCTCAACTTCCTCGGCGGACACTTCCACCGGTATGATGGTGCCGTCTCGGCGCGCGTTCTCGAACTCCACGGATTCCCCGGCCAGCAGAAGACCCTGCGCGTCCTCGAATTCGTCCATGCGGTTAGGAGGAATGAACGTGCTCGCGGGCATCCCGCGCAGGTCCTTCCGCTCGTAACCCAGCATCGCGCAGGCGACGTGGTTGGCGTCCTCGATCACACCGTCCAGCGTCTCGATGAAAAGAGCCTCGTCAGAGTTGTCGAAGAGCGACCTGTAGAAGCTCTCGCTTTCCTCCAGGGCCTCCCTCGCGCGCTGAAGGACGCCTCGCTCCAGGGCGCGCCGGACGGCGTCCGCAAGCTCGGCCTCCATCCCGTCTCCCTTGAGCACGTAACCGAAGGCGCCGTCGCGCACCGCCCGGGAGGCGATTTCCTCGTTGCCCTGCCCGGTTACCATGATGACGGGAGGGTGGCCTTCCCTGGAGGCGATCTCCTGGAGGAGTTCGAGGCCGGTACCGTCCGGCAGGATGTAGGCAAGGGTGATGACGTCATACGTGCCGGACGCAAGCATCTCCCTCGATTCGCGCAGGCTTCGGGCGCGCTCTACTCCGGCCCCGAATCGTTCCAGCAGGAATCGCTCGACGAGCGTGTACGCGGTCTCGTCGAACTCGATCGCGAGAACCCTGGGATTCCTTTGGTCTTTCACCCGAGAACCCTTGCTCGTGCGCCCGACAGCGCCGGACGGACAACCATGATTGTTTTGCCGCAAGTCGCACCGCCGCGAACCGTTGGTTCGCCGCCGCGTTGTTCATGATATCAATAACGGACGGACTGGACCAGTGGGTGGGCGTTCCCGGGCCGCCCCTGTCCGGGTCTTAATCGTCGCGCGTGAATGCCCGGGCCACGCTCTCGGCGTCACCGTCGCGAAGAGCCGCGATTATTCCCCCGTAGGTGTCCGAGGCCCTCGTCCCCCAGGAGTCAACGGAGCTTATCTTGACGGGTGAGCGCGAGCGGTCGACCGTGTACAGGCCGAAGCGCGGGTCGTAAGAGCCCCATTCGTAATTGTCCACCATCGACCAGTACAGGTAGCCTACGAGAGGCACGCCGTCCCTCATCGCTCGGAGAGCCTCGAAGATGAACGACTGGAGGAACTTGTCGCCGGTGGCCGCGTCCGGCCTCTGCTCGACCCTGCCGCGGTAGACCTTGTGGGCCATCCCGTTTTCAGCGATAAGCACTTTCAGGCCCTCGGCGTTAATCGTCTCGGCCTTGAGGAAGTGATACATGGCCACGGGGTTCAGGGTCCATTCCCAGTGTTCGGCGTTGAAGTTGAGCCGCTTCTCCCTGGCGTCCTGGATGCTCGGGGCCTTCACCATGTTCCGCAAGAAGGGGTCGTAGAAATCGATCGCCAGGTAATCGAGCTTATCGGGGTACTCCGAGCCGTAAATGGCGTCGATTCCACTCTTGAAGGCGGACGGGCCCGAGAACCGGGGCGCCACGCGGTCCACGAGACGCTCGAGGACCCGGCCCAGGGCTGAGGGTCTTCCGGCGTCGGGCGATTTCGCGATCTGCGCGTCCCAGGCGGACCTGCCGGCCGCCAGGTAGGACTCGAGGTCATTCCTTTCCACGCCGTTTCGCCGCGCGTTCAGCATGTCGGTCATTATCTTGTCAAGGCAGTAGGTGGAGAAGCTGATTGTGTTGTAGCTTACCAGCGGCGGCTCCCAGGAGTTGCTCTCATAGACGCGGTGGAGGGTATCGTAGGCCCGGCAGTGCGCGTCGATCATATTGCTCCATGCCTCGAAAGCCCTGCGGATCCCGCGAGAACGGTGGGGAAAGACACCGAGTGCGTAGGTTATGAAAGAGTAGCCGTTGGGCTCGTTAATGGTGATCCAGTAGCGTATCGGCTTGAGTGAGTGCTTCTCGACGAGAAGGCCGTTGAGGCGCGTGGCCAGTTCCCTGACGTAATCCTCGAAGAGGCCGAGCCGTTCGCCCGCGAGCCAGTAGTCGGGGCCGAGCCAGTAAGGGTGGGTAAAGTGATGAAGGGTTACCACCGGCTCCATGCCGGCGTTGATTATGGCGGCTATCATGTCCGAGTAGGCTTCTATCGCCGACACGTCGAACGGCGGGACACCTCTCGAGTTACCTGACTTCTCCGGCTGTACGCGCGCCCACTCTATACCGACACGGAACGCGTTGAGGCCCATGCTCTGTGCCAGCTCGATCTGCTCGGGGTAATCGTTCCACCACCTGATTGCCTCACCCGAACGCTCGACTCTGCCCGAGCGCTCGAGATCGAACCAGTTGTTCAGGGGCTCGCCCGGGCCGTTGATACCGCCTTCGACCTGGAAGGCCGCATTCGCGCAACCGAACATGAAACCCTCGGGGAGGGAGAAAGTGCCGTCGAAGAGCTCCTCGAGATCCTGCTTCGTGAAGTGCC